>NZ_JAAGNB010000443.1:0-9619 GCF_010550475.1 Amycolatopsis sp. SID8362 | reverse complement strand
GAGCCGACGCAGTTGTGACGGCTACTTCAGGCAGCAGCGCGAACTCGGTGGTCGGCAGCAACGGTGGAACGCCCTACGGGACGGTGACCAACAGCGGCACCCTCACCCTGACCGGGACCCAGACCAACTACGGAACCCTGACCAACAACGCGACCGGGATCATCAACATCAACACGAAGATGACCGGCACCGGGCAAGTGACCAACGATGGCACAATCCGGCTGACCGGCGGAGCCGTGGACTACGCCGAAGCCGACATCGTGCATCACGCGTTCCTGGTCGGCTACTCACCCAGCCAGCCGAACAGCCCATCGCAGGTACTCGCCGCCTCCTACGACGCCGCCCAGGTTCCGCTGCCCGCACCGCCGGCCGGGCAGGCGTGGTACAGCACCAACACCTGCACCGGGAAGGTCGTTGACAAAGGTACGGATCTGCCGGCGGTATTCGGGCCACAGACAGCCAGCCCCGACACCGACGGGGGCACCTCGGGGACGTTGCAGCCAAACGTGACCCTCTACGCGAAGGCGCAGGCGGCGGTCACCTTCGACGCCACCGGCGGATCCCCCACCCCGTCGACGCAGACTGTCGTTTCGGGGTGCACCGCCATCAAGCCCGCGGCACCGACCCGAACCGGGTACACCTTCGACGGCTGGTCCAGCACCAAAGACGGCTCCCCGTACGACTTCAGCACGCAGGTGACCAAGGACCTGACCCTGTACGCGCGGTGGACAGCCGACGCCGGCAGCTCCACCACACCGCCCCCAAGCGGGTCGGGCACCACGACTGTGCCCGTGCGCCCGGTCTCGGACGACCAGGCAGGACTGCCACAGACTGGTGTCGACGTCAGCACGCTCCTGTACTGGGCACTGCCCATGCTGCTGGCCGGAGGCCTCGCCCTCACCGTCGTCGGACTCCGCCGCCGGCACCGCCGCACAAACTGACCCGAGAAAGGTCAGTCCCAGTCGAGACCGCCCTTGCGCCGCACGTAGAGGTACGCGACCAGCACCGGCGCGACGAACAGCAGCATCTCCACCAGCCCGGACACTCCGAACCGGGACAGCGAGACCGCCCACGGATACAGGAACACGATCTCCACGTCGAAGACGATGAACAGCATCGCGGTGACGGAGAAGCGCACCGGGAACCGGCGGCCGGGTTTGGTGGGTGCTGCTTGGACGCCGCACTCGTACGGGTCGAGGCCCGCGTCGTTGTCGCGGCGCGGGCCGGTGAACCGGCTCAGCAGCACCGATCCCCCGGCGAACGCCACCGCCAGCAGGAGCAGCACGACGATCGGCAGCCACGGGTTCATCCCGGTCTCCTCTCAGGGCAGGAACACGGCGGCCTCGGTGGCCAGCCCGAGCAGGGGTTGCGGCAGCACACCGGCCACCAGCGTGACCAGTGCGCCCGCCGCGAGGACGGTCGTGGCCGCCGCGCCCGGTGCGACGACCACCGCGCCGTCGTGGCCCGGCTCCCGGAAGAACATCGTCACGATCACCTTGGCGTACACGAACACCGCGATCGCGCTGGCCAGCACCGCCACGACGACCAGCCAGGTGCGCCCGCCCGCGACGGCCGCGGAGAACAGCGCGAACTTCCCGGTGAAGCCACTGGTGAGCGGGATTCCGGCCAGGGCGAGCAGGAACAGGCTCAGCGCGCCGGCCACCAGCGGCGACCGCCTGCCGATCCCGGCCCACGACGCGAGGTCGCCCGTTTCGTCGTCTCCGCCGCGGATCAACGTCAGCGCGGCGAAGCTGCCCAACGTCGCGAAGCCGTACACCGCGAGGTAGAACAGCGTCCCGGCGAGTCCCGCCGGGCCGACGCCGAGCAGGACGAACCCGCCCTGGGAAATCGCCGAATAGCCCAGCATCCGCTTGACGTCCCGCTGTGCCACGGCGACGACCGCGCCGACGACCATGGTTAGCACCGCGACCGCGGCCAGCACCGGCCGCCACAGCCCGCCCAGGTCGCCGGTCGCGGCGACCAGGCGCAGCAGCGCGCCGAAGGCGGCGACCTTCGTGGCGGCGGCCATGAACCCGGTTACCGGGGTCGGCGCGCCCTGGTACACGTCGGGGACCCAGCCGTGGAACGGGGCGAGCCCGAGCTTGAACAGCAGCGCCACCGCGATCAGGCCGGCGCCGACGAACACCAGCGGGGATGGCCCGATGTCCGCGAACGACGTCGAACCCGAGTACCCGTAGACGAGTGCCGCGCCGTAGAGGTAGAACGCCGACGAGAAGCCGCCGAGCACGAAGTACTTCAGCGACGCCTCCTGCGAAATCAGCCGACGCCGCCGCGACAGTCCGCACAGGACGTACAGCGGCAGCGAAAGCACTTCCAGTGCGACGAAAAGCGTGATCAGGTCGTGCGCGGCGGGCATCAGCAGCAGGCCCGTTACGGCGAACAGCATCAGCGGCAGCACTTCGCCGTCCGGCTTCTCAGTGGTGAGCAGCAGGGCCGCGAACAACGACAGCACCAGGATCGCCGCCTGGAGGAACACGGCCGGGCCGTCGATCGCGACCGCGCCCTCCGCGGTCACCAGCGCCCCGCGGCTCGCTCCGATCAGCAGCAGCACGAACGCGCCGACGAGCCCCGCGACCGCGACCGCGACCGCAAGCTGAGCGGGATGTCGTTGTGGCGCAATAGCTTCGACCAGGACGCCGAGCACGGCGGCGCCGAACACGACGAGCATCGGCGCGACCGCGAGGTAGTCGATGTGCGGTGCCACCCAGGTCATCGGGCACCTCCCGCCGCGACGACGTCCAGCACCGGCTGCGGGTACAGGCCCAGGAAGAGGATCAGCGCCACGAGCGGCACCATCACCCACCGTTCGCGGCCGCCCAGGTCACGCATCCCCGACACGGATTCGGTGATCGGCCCGGTCATCGTGCGCTGGTAGAGCCAGAGGACGTAGATCGCGGCCAGCACCACGCCGAGCACCCCGATCACCGCGGCCACCGGATAGGCCGCGAACGTACCGACCAGCACGAGGAACTCGGCGGTGAACCCGGACAGCCCGGGCAGCGCGAGCGTGGCCAGGCCGGCGAAGAGGAACAGTCCGGCGAGCACCGGCGCGACCCGGACGACGCCGCCGTAGTCGTCGATGCGGCGCGAACCCCGCCTGCTGATCAGGAATCCGGCGATCAGCAGGAGCGCGGCGGTGGTCAGGCCGTGGCTGACCATGTACAGCGCCGAGCCCGCCTGGCTTTCCGGCGTCATCGCGAAAACGCCGAGCGTGATGAACCCGAAGTGCGACACCGAGGTGTAGGCGACCAGCCGGACGATGTCGGTCTGCCCGATGGCCACCAGCGCGCCGTAGACGACGCCGACCAGGCTCAGCACCACGACCAGCGGCGTGAAGTAGTGCGCCGCCTCGGGGAACAGCGTCAGGCAGTAGCGCAGCATGCCGAACGTGCCGACCTTGTCCAGCACCCCGATCAGCAGCACCGCGACGGTGGGCGTCGCCTGCTCGGCGGCGTCGGGCAGCCAGCCGTGGAACGGCCACAGTGGAGCCTTGATCGCGAACGCGACGAAGAACCCGAGGAACAGCCAGCGCTGGTTACCCACTCGACCGGCCAGCGCGGCGAAGTCGAACGTCCCGGCCGACCTACCCAGCACGAGGACCGCGACGAGCATCAGCAGGCCGCCGGTCAGGCTGTACAGCAGGAACTTCAGCGCGGCCGGCCCACTCCGCTCGCCGCCGTAGCGGCCGATCAGGAAGTACATCGGGATGAGCATCGCCTCGAAGAAGACGTAGAAGAGGAACACGTCCGTCGCCGCGAAGACGACGATCATCGTGGTCTCCAGTGCCAGCACCAGTGCGAAGAACCCGCGTGCCGTACGCGCGTCGGCGGCGAGCAGCACGACCGGGGTGAGCACGGCGGCCAGCCCGATCAGCACGAGCGCGACGCCGTCGACGCCCACCGCGTACGACACCCCGAACGCGGGAACCCAGGAATGGTGTTCCACCAGCTGAAAACGCGGGCCGCCGGACTGGTAGCGGGTCGCCGCCGCGATCACGACGCCGAGCGTGGCGAGCGAGCAAATCAGCGCCAGGACCTTGGCGAGCCTCGCGGGTGCGACGGCCACCAGGAGCGATCCGGCCAGCGGGACCACGCCGGCCGCGGACAACCAGGGGAACATCGCCGTCACCGCCCCGCCCACAACGCGACGGCGGCGATCACGGCAGCACCGCCGAACACCGAAAGCGCGTACGCGCGCACGAACCCGGACTGGGTCAGCCGCAGCACCCCGGCCCCGCGCCCGACTCCGGCCGCGAGTCCATTGCCCGCGCCGTCGATGAACTGCTCGCCGAGCCGCGCCGACGCGGTGGCCAGCGCCCGGCCCGGGCGCATCAGCAGCCGCTCGTTGAGCGCGTCGCCGTAGAGGTCACGCTGCGCGGCGACACGCAACCACCGGGGTATCCGCACCGAAGAACGCCCGGCGTGCTGGGCGACGGCGACCGCGACCCCGGCCACCACGACCGCCAGCGTGACCGCGGTCAGCGTCAGGCTTTCCCCGCCGGCGGGCTCGCCGAGAACCGGCGCCAGCCAGCCCGGCAACCGGCCGACCAGGAACAGGCCCGCGCCCGCGGAACCGAGCGCCAGCAGGATCATCGGCCCGGTCATCAGCGCGGGCGACTCGTGCGGGTGGACGTCGGCCGCCCAGCGCTCGCGGCCGAAGAACGTCATCAGCACCACGCGGGTCATGTAGAACGCCGTCAGGCCCGCGCCCAGCAACGCGACCGTCCCCAACGCCCACCCGGCGCCGAACGCGGCCTCGATGATGCGGTCCTTCGAGTAGAACCCGGCGAACGGCGGCACGCCGATGATCGCGAGGTAGCCGATGCCGAAGGTGACGAACGTGACCGGCAACGCCTTGCGCAGCGCGCCGTAGCGGCGCATGTCGACCTCGTCGTTCATCGCGTGCATCACCGAGCCCGCACCGAGGAACAGCCCGGCCTTGAAGAACCCGTGCGTCAGCAGGTGCATGATCGCGAACACCGCGCCCGCCGGGCCGAGCCCGGCCGCGAGCACCATGTACCCGATCTGCGACATCGTCGACGCGGCCAGGGCTTTCTTGATGTCGTTCTTCGCGCAGCCGATCACAGCGCCGGCCAGCAGCGTGACGGCGCCGACGATCGCGACGGCCAGCTGCGCGGCGGGCGCGGCCGCGTAAACCGCGCCGGAACGGGTCACCAGGTACACCCCGGCGGTCACCATCGTGGCCGCGTGGATGAGCGCCGACACCGGTGTCGGGCCCTCCATCGCGTCCAGCAGCCAGGACTGCAGCGGCACCTGCGCGGACTTCCCGCACGCGCCCAGCAGCAGGAGCAGCCCGATCGCCGTCGCCGTGCCACCCGACGCGCCCACCTGCGCGGACACTACGTCGAACCGGGCGGAGCCGAACGTGGTGACCATCAGCATGATCGCCACGAGCAGGCCGGCGTCGCCGACCCGGTTGACGACGAACGCCTTCTTCGCCGCGACCGCGGCCGACGGCTTGTGCTGCCAGAACCCGATGAGCAGGTACGACGCCAAGCCGACGCCTTCCCAGCCGACGAACAACACCACGTAGTCGTCGGCGAGCACGAGCAGCAGCATCGCGGCCAGGAACAGGTTCAGGTAGGCGAAGAACCGCCGTCGTCCCGGGTCGCCGGCCAAGTAGGCGACCGAGTAGACGTGGATCAGCGTGCCCACCCCGGTGATCAGCAGTGCGAACGTCAGTGACAGCGGGTCGGCGAGCAACCGGACGACCACGTGCAGGCCGCCGGTGGAAAGCCAGGTGTAGAGCGGAACTTCGGCCGTTCTCACCGTGGCCGGCAGCCCGGCCAGGCCGATCGTGGCCAGCAGTGCGGCCACGAAGGCCACGGCGCTCGCCAGCACGCCGAGCCAGTGCCCGGCGCGGTCCAGGCGCCGGCCGCCGAGCAACAGAACGGCCGCGCCCAGCGCGGGCGACGCGATCACCAGCCATACCACGTTCACGGGCACGCTCCTCAGTGCTTGAGCAGGGCGACGTCGTCGATCGACGCGGACCGGCGGGACCGGAAGACGGCCGTCACGATCGCGAGGCCGACGACGACCTCGGCGGCCGCGACGACCATCGTGAAGAACGCGAACACCTGGCCGTCGAGCCTGCCGGTGGTGCGGGAGAACACCACGAACGCGAGGTTGGCCGCGTTCAGCATCAGCTCCACGCACATCAGCACGACGATCGCATTTCGGCGCAGCAGGACCCCGGCCGCGCCGAGCGTGAACAGCACGGCGGACAGCGCGAGGTAGCCGACCGGGTTCACCGCTCGCCTCCCGGCACCGAGGCCGCGGACCGGGTGCCGTCGGGCAGCAGCGCGGGCACGTCGGCCGCGTTGCGCCCGGCGTACACCCCCGGCGTCGGCAGCGGGCTGATCCGCCCGCCGTCGAGCAGCCCCCGCACGCGTTCCCGCGACAGCTCGCGCTGGGACTTGCGCGGAGCGCGCCGGTGCGCCAGCACCATCGTGCTCAGGGCGGCGGTGATCAGCAACGCGCTGGTGGCCTCGAACGCCCACACGTACCGGCCGAAGATCAGCGTCGCGAGGTCGCTCAGGCCGCCACTGGCCGCCGAGGCGCCGGGCAACGCGGTCCGGCCGATCGCGACGGCGAGCACCGTCCCGAACGCCAGCCCCACCAGGACGGCCGCGACCCGCTGCCCGCGCAGCTTCTCCACCCGCGACTCCGACGCGTCGACCCCGGCGGTCATCAGCACGAACAGGAACAGCATCATGATCGCGCCCGCGTACACCACGAGCTGCACGACGCCGAGGAACTCCGCGCCCAGCGCGACGAACGCGACCGCGAGGCACAGCATCACCACGGCCAGCAGCAACGCGCTGTGCACGGCCTTCGCCACGGCCAGCATGCCGATCGCCGCCAGCACCGCGATCGGGGCCAGCACCCAGAACAGGATCGTGGTCACGGCGTGACCTCCCCGTAGTAGTCCGTTCCGGCCGACGTCGCGTGCGGCGGCGCGGCCATGCCGGGCGTGAGCGGGGCGAGCAGCTGCTCCTTGGTGAACACGAGCCGGTCGCGGCCCAGCTCGGCCAGCTCGAACTCGCCGGTCATGGTCAGCGCGCGCGTCGGGCACGCTTCGACGCACAAGCCGCAGAAGATGCAGCGCAGGTAGTTGATCTCGTAGACGCGGCCGTAGCGCTCGCCGGGCGAGAACCGTTCGGCATCGGCGTTTTCCGCGCCTTCCACGCGGATCGCGTCGGCCGGGCACGCCCACGCGCACAGCTCGCAGCCGACGCACTTCTCCAGGCCGTCGGCGTGCCGGTTCAGCACGTGCCTGCCGTGGTAACCGGGTGCCGGCTCCTTGGCCTGCTCCGGGTACCGCTCGGTGGTGGCCTTGCGGAACATCGCCGAGAACGTGACGCCGAACCCGGCGACGGAGTCGAAGAAGTCAGGCACGGTAGTCCTCCAGCAGGCCGACACGGGCACCGTTGACGGGCGGGACCGGGTAACCGGCCGACGGTGCGGCCGGTTCCGGGTGGAAGCTCTCCCGGTTGCGGCGGACCAGCAGCGCGACGGCGCCGCCCAGCACGCCGAGCGCGACCACCACCAGCACCATCGGCGCCAGCGGCACGCCCGCCTCGTGCAGGGTCTTGACGACGCTCACCACGACGATCCAGCCGATCGACACCGGGATCAGCACCAGCCAGCCGAACCGCATGAACTGGTCGTAGCGCAGCCGGGGCAGCGTGCCGCGCAGCCAGACGAACCCGAACAACAGCACCAGGATCTTGCCGATCAGCCACAGCGCCGGGAACCAGCCGCGGTTCGCGCCGTCCCACAGGGAGATCGGCCACGGCGCCCGCCAGCCACCCAGGAACAGCGTGCTGGCCAGCGCCGACACGGTCAGCACGTTGATGTACTCGGCGAGCATGAACATCGCGAACTTCAGCGACGAGTACTCGGTGTGGAACCCGCCGACCAGCTCGCCCTCGGCCTCGGGCAGATCGAACGGCGCGCGGTTGGTCTCGCCGACCATCGCGACCACGTAGATCAGCAGCGACGGCGCGAGCACCACGCCGTACCAGAGGTGCTGCTGCCCCGCGACGATGTCCGCGGTGGACATCGAACCGGCCAGCAGGAACACCGTGACGAACGACAGCGCCATCGCCAGCTCGTAGGAGATCATCTGCGCGGTCGAGCGGACCCCACCCAGCAGCGGGTAGATGGAGCCGGACGACCAGCCGGCCAGCACGATGCCGTACATGCCGACCGAGGTGATCCCGAGGACGTACAGGACCGCGACCGGCAGGTCGGTCAGCTGCAACACCGTGTGCTGCCCGAAAATCGTGACCTCGGGCCCGAACGGGATCACCGCGAACGCACCGAACGCACTGGCCCCGGCGATCACCGGCGCGAGTGTGAACACGACGCGGTCCGCGGCCTTCGGCGTCAGATCTTCCTTGAGCGCGAGCTTCACAGCGTCGGCCACGGACTGGGCGGTCCCCCACGGCCCGACCCGATCCGGCCCGACCCGCATCTGCATGCAGGCGACGACTTTCCGTTCGAAGACGATCGCGAAGATCGTGGTGCCCATCAGCAGCCCGAACACCACGACGGCCTTGCCCAGCACCAGCCACCACGGGTCCGCCGCCAGCACCTGCGCCGTGCTCACGACAACCTCCCCCGCAACGCGCCCCGCCCCAAGCGCCCCAATGTGGCCTTGGTTGCGTCTGACGCACCGAAGGCCGCCTTGGGTGCGTCTGACGCACCGAAGGCCACATTGGGGCGCGCGGGCAGCCACAACTCCACGGTCCTCATGACAACCTCTCCCGCAACGCACGAGCCACCGAAAGTCCGATGTGGACGACGTCGCCCGCGCCGGCGCCGAGCGTCCGGTACACCCGCGAGCCACGGGAGTGCGTCGGCAGCCAGACGACGCGTCCGGGCAGGTCCGTCACGGCCAGAGGCAGCGTGATCGCGCCCGCGGCGGTCGAGACGGTGACCGGGTCGCCCCCGGCCGCACCGATCTCCTCCGCCGTCGCCGCCGACAACCGGACCACCGGGGGCCGGGCCGTGGCCGCCAGCCGCGATTCGCCCTCCTGGAGCACGCCTTCGTCCAGCAGCATCCGCCATGTCGCGAGTACCGCTTGGCCGCGGCCGGGGGTGGCGGCGGACCCGGGCAGCACCGGTTCCCACGGCGCGCGGTCGCCTGACCAGGGCCCGAACCGCTCCAGCTCGCGGCGTGCCGAATCCGGGTCGGGCAGGCCGAGGTCGACGCTCAGTTCCGCGGCGATCGCGTGCAGCACCCGGTGGTCGGGCTGCGTGCCGGGTTCCCGGACGGCGGCCTCGAACGGCCGGTGCCGGTTCTCCCAGTCGGCGAACGTCCCTGCCTTCCCGGCGACCGCCGTCACCGGGAACACCACGTCCGCGTGGCCGGTGACCGCGCTCGACCGCAGTTCCAGGCTGACCACGAACGGCGCCGTCCGCACGCCGTCGCGGGCGGCACGGGGGTCGCGCAGGTCGTCGAGGTCGACGCCGCCGACGACCAAAGCGCCCAGTTCGCCCGCCGCCGCGGCGGCCAGGATCCCGTCGGTGTCGCGGCCGGGCCGTGCGGGCAGCCCGGGCACCTGCCAGAT
>NZ_JAAGNB010000394.1:0-13911 GCF_010550475.1 Amycolatopsis sp. SID8362 | reverse complement strand
GGCCGCCCGCCGCAAGCGCACCACGCGCGGGCAGATCGACCTGCGCCGCACGCTGCGGCGGTCGCTGTCCACCGGCGGCGTCCCGCTGCGCCCGGCCTACCGCCACCGGCGGCCCGGCCGGCCGGAAATCGTGCTGCTGTGCGATCTTTCCGGGTCCGTGGCCGGCTTCGCGAACTTCACCATGCTGCTGGTGCAGGCGCTGCGCGACCAGTTCAGCAAGATCCGCGTGTTCGCCTTCGTCGACAGCGCCGACGAGGTCACCCACCTGGTCACCACCGGCACCGCCGACCCCGAGCACCTGGGCGCCCGCATGCTGTCCGAAGCGGCGCTGGTCCGCTGGGACGGCCACAGCGACTACGGCGGCTCCCTGCGCCAGTTCACCGAGAACTGGCTGGACGCCGTCGGCCCCCGCACGTCGGTGCTCATCCTCGGCGACGCCCGCACCAACGGCGGCGACCCCAACCTCGACGCGGTCCGCGCGATCAAGTCCCGCGCCCGCCACGTCTACTGGCTGAACCCGGAACGGCGGTCGCTCTGGTCGACCGGCGACTCGGCGGCACTGGAGTACGCCGACGTCGTCGAGATGCACGAATGCCGGACGGTGCAACAGCTTTCCGCGCTGGTCACCCGCCTGCTGCCGGTGTGAGCCACGCGTCGATGTCCGCGAGGAGCTTTCGCTTCGTCGCTTCGGGGGCGAAGGACGCTGTGACGCTCGCGCGTGCGAAGTCCGCCATCGTGGCGTCGTCGTAGCCGAAGGCGTCGCGGACGCGGGCGTACTCCGCGGCGAGCTCCGCGCCGGTCACCGAGGGGACGTCGGTGTTGATCGTGACGGTCAGCCCGGCGTCGCGCAGGCGGGGGAGCGGGTGCTCGGGCAGCGACGGGACCAGCCCCAGCGTCACGTTCGACGACGGGCAGACCTCCAGCGCCAGGCCCCGTTCGCGGACCTCGGCGACGAGCGCCGGGTCGTCGAGGACGCGGATGCCGTGCCCGATCCGTTCGGTCCGGCCCACTTCGAGCGCCTCGCGGATGCTGTCCGGCCCGGCGTCCTCGCCGGTGTGGTGCAGCAGGTGGATCCCGGCCGCCTGCGCCTTCTCGAAGAGCGTCGCGAACGGCCGCAGCGAGTGGTTTTCCTCGCCCGCCATGCCGATCGCGAAGACTTCGTCGTACTTCATCGCGAGGTCGAGGGTGCGCTCGGCGCGTTCGACCGAGCGGCGGCGGGAGTGGTCCAGCACGAGCCGGGTTTCGAGCCCGGACAGTCCGTTGAGGACGGATTCCAGCGGCATTTCGAGGTCGCCCAGTCGTTCCCCGTGCGAGGCCGCGGTGAACGTGACTTCGGCGTAGCGCGTGCCTTGGGCGAGCTCGTCTTCGCAGTACTCGCGTGCGATGCGCTCGAAGTCCTCGGGCTGCTGGAGGCAGGCCCGGATGAGCGCGTTGTAGTCGGCGAACGCGCGAAAGCCGTCGAACTCCGGCGGTTCGGCCGGGACGGCGACGCCGTTCGCCTCGCCGAGTTCGCGGAGCGTGCCCGGCCGGATCGTGCTCTCGAGGTGGACGTGCAGGTGGGCCTTCGGCAGGGCCGCCAGGTCGCGCATGAGCCCGACCCTAGAGGCCGCCGGGCCCCACTCGCGCGGCAATTTTGTTTGGCCGTCGTCACACGGGGAACCTCCGGGTGGTTCGTCCGCGTTGTCAGGATGACCGCACACCGACGAGGGAGACGACCATGGCTTTCCTGCGCAAGCTCACCGTGCTGGCCGGCGCGGCCGGCGCCGCCCGCGCGTACGCCAAGAAAAACCCCGAAAAGGTGAACGGAGCTGTCGGCAAGGCGGCCAAGTTCGTCGACGACAAGACCAAGGGCAAGTACCACGAGCAGATCGCCGGCGCGGTCCGCAAGGTCAATTCCGTGACCGGCGAACCGGGACAGCCCGGGCAGCCGGGGCCGGCCGCCCGCTAGTCACTCGGCGGTCAGGACTTCGAGGACCCCCTCGCCGTACTTGGCGAGCTTGTTCTCGCCGACTCCGCTGACCGTGCCCAGGTCCGCCAGCGACGACGGCCGCCGCGTGGCGATCTGGCGCAGGGTCGCGTCGTGGAAGATGACGTACGCGGGGACACCCTGTTCCTTCGCGACGCCGGCCCGCCAGGCACGCAGGCGTTCGAACAGCGGCGCCGCTTCCGCGGGCATGTCCACCGCGGCGGCGGCTGCTTTTCGGGTGCCGCGGACCTTCGCGGCGGCCGCGCGCTCGGGCTCGCGGCGCAGCATCACCTGGCGGTCACCGCCCAGGACTTCGGCGCTGGCCTCGGTGAGCACCAGCGAGCCGTAGTCGCCTTCGACCGCGAGCAGGCCCTGGGCGAGCAGCTGGCGCACGACCGCCCGCCAGTCCGGCTCGCGCAGCTCGGTGCCGATGCCGAACGTCTTGAGCGTGTCGTGCTGGAACTGCGTGACCTTCGGCGTGGACTTGCCGAGCAGGATGTCGATGATCTGCCCGGCGCCGAACTTCTGCCGCCGCTCGTTGCGCAGCCGGACCACCGTGGACAGCAGCTTCTGCGCCGCGATCGTGCCGTCCCACTTCTCCGGCGGGTTGAGGCACGTGTCGCAGTTGCCGCACGGTTCGGCCTGCTGCCCGAAGTAGTTGAGCACCTGCACCCGGCGGCATTCCACCGTCTCGCACAGCGCGAGCATCGCGTTCAGGTGCGCGCCGAGCCGGCGGCGGTGCGCGTCGTCGCCCTCGGACGTGTCGATCATCTTGCGCTGCTGCACGACGTCCTGCAGTCCGTACGCGAGCCAGGCGGTCGAGGGCAGGCCGTCGCGGCCCGCGCGGCCGGTCTCCTGGTAGTAGCCCTCGACCGACTTCGGCAGGTCGAGGTGCGCGACGAACCGGACGTCCGGTTTGTCGATGCCCATGCCGAACGCGATCGTGGCGACCACGATCAGCCCGTCCTCGCGCAAGAACCGCGACTGGTGCTTCGCCCTCGTGCGCGCGTCGAGGCCCGCGTGGTACGGGACCGCCGGGATCCCGTTCTGCACCAGGAACTCCGCGGTCTTCTCGACCGAGTTCCGGGACAGGCAGTAGACGATCCCGGCGTCACCCTGGTGTTCGGTGCGCAGCAGCTCGAGCAGCTGCCGCTGCGGCGAGTTCTTCCCGACGATCCGGTACTGGATGTTCGGCCGGTCGAAGCTCGCGACGAAGTGCCGGGCTTCGTCGAGCCCCAGCCGCGTGGAGATCTCCTGGTGGGTGGCCTCGGTCGCGGTCGCCGTCAGCGCGATCCGCGGGACGTCCGGCCAGCGCTCGTGCAGCGCTGAGAGCTGGAGGTAGTCCGGGCGGAAGTCGTGGCCCCACTGGGCGACGCAGTGCGCTTCGTCGATCGCGAACAGCGAAATCTTGCCGCGGTCGAGCAGCCGCACGGTGGATTCGACCGAAAGCCGTTCCGGCGCCAGGTACAGCAGGTCGAGCTCGCCGCTCAGGAACGCCGACTCGACCTCTTGGCGGGCCGCGTAGTCCTGGGTGGAGTTGAGGAACCCGGCGCGGACGCCGGCGTTGCGCAGCGCGTCGACCTGGTCCTGCATCAGGGCGATCAGCGGGGAGATCACCACGCCGACGCCCGGGCGCACGAGCGCGGGAATCTGGTAGCACAACGATTTCCCGCCGCCGGTGGGCATCAGGACGAGCGCGTCGCCGCCGGCGATCACGTGCTCGACGATCGCCGCCTGGTCGCCGCGGAAGCTGTCGTAGCCGAACACGCGCCGGAGGGTCTCCAGCGCGTCGGACGCGGGTGCGAGGTCGGTCTCTGCCACCCGGCCGACTATAGAGCGGGGGTCCGACAGTTCCGGCCCGGCCCGCCGCCGGGTGGCAGACTGGCCGGGTGGAGTACTGGCCGGTTCCCGATCTCGTCGCGCATTTCGCCGGCGCGTGGCGGCTGGACCGCGAAATCCTCACCGCCGACGGCGAGGCGGCGGGGGAGGTGACGGGCACCGCGAGCTTCACCCAGGAGGATGGTGAGCTCGTCTACCGCGAAGCCGGCGAGATGCGCCTCGGCGGCTACACCGGCCCGGTCACGCGCACGCTGCACTACCGCCCCACCGCCCCCCGGCCGGGCCGACGTCCACTTCGACCACGGCGGCTTCTTCCACGAGCTCGACCTGCGCGCCGGGCACTGGGCCACCGACCACCCGTGCCGCGACGACCTCTACCGCGGCAGCTACGAAGTGCTCGACGCGCGGCGCTGGCGGCAGGAATGGGCGGTCCGCGGCCCGGCGAAGGACCACCTGATCGTCACCCGGTTCACGCGCGCGTCGGGCTGAACAGGCCGGGTTTCCCGCTCAGACGATTCCGCCGTTGGCGCGCAGCACCTGGCCGTTGACCCAGCGGGCCGGGCCGGCGAGGAAGGCGACGACCTCGGCGATGTCCTCCGGCCGGCCGAGCCGCTGCAGCGGCGGCTGCTGGGCCATCCGCGCGACGGTCTCCTCGTCCTTGCCGTCGAGGAACAGCGCCGTCGCGGTCGGGCCGGGGGCCACCGTGTTGACCGTGATGTCGCGGCCGCGCAGCTCGCGGGCCAGGATCATGGTGATCGCCTCGACCGCGCCCTTCGTCGCGTTGTAGATGCCGTAGCCGGGCAGGTTCAGGCCGAGCACGGACGTCGAGGTGGTGATCACGGCGCCGCCGTCGCGCACCCGCTTCGCGGCCTGCTGCGCCACCGCGAACGTGCCGCGGATGTTGGTGCGGTGCACCCGGTCGAGGACCTCGAAGTCGGTGTCCGCGATCGGCGTCGGCGGGTTCATCACGCCGGCCAGGTGCGCGACGACGTCCACCCCGCCGTAGGTGCGTTCCGCCGTGTCGAACAGCTCCGCGACCGCGACCGGGTCGGCGACGTCCGCCCGGACGGCGATGGCCCGCCCGCCGCGTCCGGTGATGGCGTCGACGGCCGCCGCCGCCTCCTGCTCGTTGCCGGCGTAGTTGACGACGACGGCCATGCCGTCGGCGGCCAGCCGCTCGGCGACCTGGCGGCCGATGCCGCGGGAGCCGCCGGTGACGATCGCGACGCGGGGTTCGGTGGTGATGCTCATCGTGCCTGCCTCCTGGTAACGCTGCTTCCGCTGTTCTGTTATCGACGATAACACTCGGATGGTAACGACGCTAGTTCTCCGGTGTTACCTTCGTTACGCCGGGCATCCGGCGGCATCGACGCGGCCGGTCGGCCGAATCGCGGGCGGCCGTGGTTTCGGCATCCGGGTAGCGGGCACACCGGTCCCATCGGGGGCGACATCCATGAAGGAGTTGTGTGATGCCCACCTGGCTGATCGTCGTGATCGTCATCGTGGCCATCGCGGTGCTCGGCGCCGTGATCTGGCTTGTGACACAGGAAATGCAGCGAAAACGGCTGCAACAGCGCTTCGGGCCCGAGTACGACCGCGCTGTGGAGGAGAGCGACAACCCGCGTGCCGCGCAACGCGAGCTCGCCGAGCGGGAGCGCCGCCACAAGGAGCTCGACATCCGCCCGCTGTCGGCCTCGGCGCGGGAGCGCTACGCCCGGGAATGGGCGCAGGTGCAGGAAAAGTTCGTCGACCGGCCGTCCGCCGCGGTCGCCGAGGCGGACCACCTCCTCGTCGCGCTGATGGCCGAACGCGGCTACCCGACCGAGGGCTACGAGCAGCAGCTGTCCGACCTTTCGGTGCGCCACGCCAAGACCCTGGAGCACTACCGGGCCGCGCACACCACGCAGCAGAAGCGTGACGGAGCGTCCACAGAGGACCTGCGCGACGCGATGGTCCGCTACCGGACCGTGTTCGAGGACCTGCTGACCGACGGCGCCGACGAAGAGCGCCGCAACGGTCACCGGCACGACCACGACCGCGACGGCCGCGACGACACCGAGCAGCACGAGCACCAGGCGTCCGCGCAGCCGCGGACCGAGTGGAACGGAGGACGCTGACCATGACCGACCACCTGACGCGCCACGACACCGACCGGGACGACGACCTGGGCCGCGACGACCGGTCCCGTGACGGCACCGCCGAGGTCCCCGAGCAGGAGCAGGCCGAATTCCGCGAGCCGGGCACCGGCCAGGACCGCGGCCTGAGCACGGCGGACCTGGCGTCGGCGGGCTCCGACACCGCGAGCACCGGCACCGCGCCCGCGGAGTCGGGCGGCGATGTCGAGACTCCGCCGCTGATCGACGAGGAGAAGGTCACCGGCTTCCGCGACCGCTGGCAGAACGTCCAGACCGGCTTCGTCGACGACCCGAAGCAGGCCGTGCGTGAGGCCGACGAACTGGTCGCGGCCGTGATCAGCGCGCTGGCGACCACCTTCGCCGAGCACAAGAGCGACCTGGAAGGCCAGTGGCAGCAGGGCGAACCGGCCACCGAAGAGCTGCGGATCGCGCTGCGCCGCTACCGCTCGTTCTTCGACCAGCTGCTGCCGCGCTAGCGGGAACCGTTTGCCGGCGGGCATGATCGGGTAGCACGCCGGGGAACGGCTTCAGCAACGGGAGGCAGCCGAATGAACGTGGCCGATCTGCTCGTCGACGGGTTCAGCCGGGTCCAGGGCACGGTGCACGCGGCGGTGGAAGGACTCGCCGCCGAGCAGCTCCGGGCCCGGCTGGACGACGAGACCAACTCGATCGCCTGGCTGGTGTGGCACCTGACCCGGGTCCAGGACGACCACGTCGCCGACGTGGCGGGCACGGAGCAGGTGTGGACCGGCCAGGACTGGCTGTCGCGCTTCGGCCTCCCGTTCCCGGCCGGCGACACCGGCTACGGCCACCGCCCCGCCGACGTCGAGGCGGTCCGCGTCGACAAGCCGGACCTGCTCACGGGCTACTACGACGCCGTGCACGAGCAGACGGTCCGGTACCTGACCGGCCTCGACGGCGCGGCGCTCGACCGGGTCGTCGACGAGGCCTGGGACCCGCCGGTGACGCTGGGCGTGCGCCTGATCAGCGTCCTCGACGACGACATCCAGCACGCCGGCCAGGCGATGTTCCTGCGCGGAGTTTTGGAACGTCAGTGACCCTTGCAGTCGTCGTAGCTGTCCGCGCGGTGGTCGGCGAGGCGCTGGGGGCCCGGGCCGTCGGCGCCGAGCCGGTCGCCCGGGTTGGCCAGCCGGCACTTCGCCAGTGACATGCACCCGCAGCCGATGCAGTCGGTCAGCTCGTCGCGCAGCTGTTCCATCTGGCGGATCCGCGCGTTGAGGTCTTCCCGCCAGCACTGCGAGATCCGCGCCCAGTCCGCGCGCGTCGGCGTGCGGTCGTCGGGCAGCAGGGCCAGCACCTCCCGGATGGTGGACAGCGGCATGCCGACCCGCTGCGACATCCTGATGAACGTCACCCGCCGCAGGGCGTCCCGGCAGTAGCGCCGCTGGTTCCCGGCGGTGCGGCGGCTGCGGATCAAGCCTTCGTCTTCGTAGAACCGCAGAGCCGACGCGGGAACCCCGCTGCGCCGGGAAAGTTCGCCGACCGTCAGGTCCGGCAGGGTCGCGTTCGCCATGCCGGTCATGCAACCACAGCCGCACCCTTGACTTCAAGCGAGCTTGAAGTCCGATCCTGGCCCGGACGGTGACAACGCCGCAGTGGCAAGGAGGAAAGCGTGTCCGAAGCACCCGTGCGGGTCGCGGTGATCGTGGGAAGTGTCCGGGAGGGACGGTTCGGCCCGGTGGTGGCCGCCTGGCTGGCCGGCGTCGCTGGGGAGAGCGGCGGCTTCGAAGTCGACGTCGTCGACCTCGCCGAACCGGACCTGCCGCTGGCGATGCCCGCCTTCGGCTCGGCACCGGCGCCGTCGGTGGTGGCGGAGATCGGGAAGGTGACCCCGCGGCTCGCGGCCGCGGACGCCTTCGTGGTGGTGACCCCGGAGTACAACCACAGCTACCCGGCCTCGCTCAAGAACGCGATCGACTGGCACCGCGACGAGTGGCGGGCCAAGCCGGTCGCTTTCGTGTCCTACGGCGGGATCTCGGGCGGGCTGCGCGCGGTCGAGCACCTGCGGGCGGTCTTCGCCGAGCTCCACGCGGTGACGATCCGCGAGACGGTCAGCTTCCACGGCGCCCACACGCGCTTCGGGCCGGACGGGACGCCGACCGACGAAGCGGCGGGGGTCGCGGCGAAGGCGATGCTGGACCAGCTGGGCTGGTGGGCCCGCTCCCTGACGCAGGCCAGGGCGGCGCGCCCCTACCCCGGCTGACGGGGAGCCGGCTCAGCGGTCCACTGCGGACGGTCGGCGCGCGAAGACCGGCGCGTGCTCGGGGCGGAAGCCGACGCCGCCGAGGAAGCCCGCGAAGCGTTGCAGCAGCGGGGTGCGGCCGACCAGCCGCAGCGGGGCCGGGAGCCGGCGGAGGGTCCCGTTCAGGCAGGGCTCGAGCAGCATCGCCTGCTCGCCGCGCTGGGACTGCTGCACCGCCGCGGTCGGCAAGGACCGGCGGCGCTGGACCGCCGCGAGCTTCGCCGTCGGTACGCGGCCCTGCCGCAGCGGGGCGGCCAGGAGCGTCGCGGTCGCCACCGCGTCCTGGATCGCCAGGTTGACCCCGACGCCGCCGGTCGGGGACATCGGGTGGGCCGCGTCGCCGATGCACAGCACGCCGTCGGCGTACCAGCGGCGGAGGCGGCCCATCCGGACGTCCAGGTGGTGGACGTCGGCCCAGGACCGGATCGCCGCGAGCCGGTCGGCGTCCCAGTCCATCAGCGCGCCCAGGCGGGTGCGGAACTCCGCGATGTCGCCCCGCCGGAGTTCGGCGTCGCGGCCCTTCGGGATGAGGTAGGCCGTCTGGTAGTAGTCGCCGCGGTCCATCGTGGCCGCGGCCTGGCCGCCCGCCATCCGGATGAACACCGCGCCGTCCGGGCCGGGTTCGGGACCCTTCGGGACGCGGACCTGCCAGACGTCCATCGGCACGGCGAACTCCCGCATCCGCAGCCCGGCCGCGCGCCGGACCGCCGACCAGCGGCCGTCGCAGCCGACGGTGAGGTCCGCGGCCAGGTTGTGGACCTCACCGCGGTCGTCCCGGTAGCGGACGCCGGTCACGCGCTCGCCGTCCCGCAGCAGGCCGGTCACCTTGCAGCCCATCCGCAGCGACATCCCCGGCTCGGCGCCGGCGAGCAGTTCCAGGAAGTCCGCCTGCGGCACCATCGCGATGTGCGCGTGCGGGCCGCGCAGCCCGCCGAAGTCGGCGACCACGATCGCTTCGTCCTCGACCCGCAGCCGCGCCTTGGTCAGCAAGCCGCGCGGCAGGGCGGCGAACCGCTCGCCGAGGCCCAGCTCGTCCAGCAACCGCAGCGTCGACGGGTGCACGGTGTCACCCCGGAAGTCACGCAGGAAGTCGTGGTGCTTCTCCAGCACCACGACGTCGATCCCGGCCCGGGCCAGCAGCAGCCCGAGCATCACCCCCGCCGGTCCGCCCCCGGCGACGCAGCACCGCACCCGTTCCATGAGCCCGACCGTAGCACATAATTTTAGAGACACTCTAAAATTAGAGTGACGCTAAGCTCAGTCCCGTGGCACCAGGACTGCGGGAAGCGAAGAAGCAGCGCACGCGCAAGGCGTTGATCGAGGCCGCGCTGCTGCTGTTCGACGAGCACGGCTACGAGGCCACCACGACCGCCGCGATCGCCGCCGCGGCCGGCGTTTCGCCCGCGACCTTCTTCAACTACTTCGCGGGCAAGGAGGACGTCGTCTTCGCCGACCAGCACCTCTACGACGAAATCCTCGCCGGGGCCTTCGCCGCGGCTCCCGCGGACGAGCCGGTCGCCGAGCTGGTCTTCCGCACGCTCGGTGCGCTCGCCACCGCCGACGCCTGGAGCTTCCCGCTCGACCACCCGCTCACCGCGGTGCGCACCCGGCTCATCGCGTCCGTGCCCGCCCTGCGCGCGGGGTTCTTGCTGCGCAACGCCTTCGTCGCGGATTCCTGGGCCCGCCTGCTCCGCGAGGCCCGCCCCGAGCTCGGCGAAATCGAAGCCGCGACCATCACCGGCGCCGTGATCGGCGGCCTGCAGGCGGCTCTGCAGGCGAATGTCGACGAGCACGGCCGCGCCCGCCGCCCGGAACCCGAAGTGGTCGCCGAGGCGCTCCGGCTGGTCGTGCACGGGTTCGGTCAGAACGCCTGACAGGTCTGCGGCGGCAGCTTCGTGTCGGTCCCGGCGAGCACGACGGCGTTGTCGATGACGTACCGGCTCTGGGCGGCCAGCGCCGCGAACGCCGTGCAGACCAGCTGGTTGATCGCGATCGGGGTGAGCTGCTGCACCGGGAACGGCAGCGTGATCGTCGGCGGCGGATCGGGCGACAGCGTGATCTCCCCGCCGGCCGCCGGCAGCATCGTCGTGTAGCCGTCGGCCGCCTCGGCGTGGGACGGCCCGCCCAGCAGCAGCGACAGCGTCGTGTTGACGCCCACCGAGTTGCTGACCGGGCGCGCCACCGGGGTGAGCCGTCCGTCGAGGACGAAGTAGAGGGTCACCTCGGTGCCGGGCGCGCTGCCCTCCGGATTGCGCAGGGTCGGGGCCGGCCCGGCGCCGATGACCGGCGTCGGCTTGACCCCGCACGCGCTCACCAGCAGCAGGACCGCCAGGACGAGGAGCTTCTTCACCACGCCTCCCGGGGCAGCCGCAGCTCGAACCGGGCACCGGAACCGGTGTTGGCCGCGGTGATGTCGCCGCCGTGCAGCCGCGCGTTTTCCCGCGCGATGGACAGCCCGAGCCCGCTGCCCTCGGAGCGCGCGCGGGCCGTGTCGGCTTTGGTGAAGCGGTCGAACACGGTGGGCAGGACCTCCTCCGGAATGCCGGGACCGTGGTCGGTGACGGTCAGCACGACGTCACCGCCCTCGGCGCGCAGGACCACTTCCACCGGCGGGGCGCCGTGCCGCATCGCGTTGCCGACCAGGTTCGCCACGACGATGTCGAGCCGTCGCCGGTCGAGCGAGGCGGCGATGCCGACCGGGAGCTCCACGACCAGGTCGGCACCGGCTTCCCAGCCGCGTGCGGAGAGGCTGTCGGCGACCGCCGAGGCGACGTCCAGCTGTTCGCGCCGCAGCTCCGCGCGCCCGGCGTCGAAGCGCGAGATCTCGATCAGGTCCTGCACCAGCCGCGTGAGCCGCTTGGTTTCGGCCGACACCAGCCGCGCCGCGACCGCGGTGTCCGCCGGCAGCTGGCCGGCGTCCTCGTCGAGCACGTCGGTGACGGCGTTCATCGCGGCCAGCGGCGTGCGCAGCTCGTGCGAGACGTCGGCGACGAACCGGCGCGCGTCCGCTTCCATCGCCTGCAGCGTGCCGACCGTGCGCTGGAGCTCCGCCGCGGTGTTGTTGAACGTCGTGACCAGCTGGGCCAGCTCGTCGGACCCCGTGGCGCGCAGCCGCACGTCCAGCCGTCCCCGGCCGAGCTGCCGGGCCGCGGTGTTCAGTGCGCGCACCGGCCGCAGCACCTGGCGCGCCGCCAGCAGGGCCACCGCGACCGCGAACGGCAGCGCGAGCGCCGAGTAGAGCCAGGCCATGCGTGCCAGGCCGTCGATCGCTTCCTGCTGCTGGGTCAGCGAAACCGTCGCGTACACCTCGAGCCCGCTCGGCTGGCCGCCGTTGCGGCCGGTCTGCACCGGGATCCCGACGAAGAACATCGGGAAGCCGTGCATGTCGACCCGCTGGAACTGGATGTTCGTGCTGTGCGCCACCGCCTGCCGCAGCTCGGCGGGCACGTCGTCGTAGCCGATGCCCGACGTCGCGCGCATGTCGTGGTAGACGACGAGCGCGCCGCTGGACTTCAGCGCCGTGGCGAAGGCGTCGAGCGTGCCCTGCGTCGGCGGCAGCGACACGGTCGGCAGGTACGCGGTGATCTGGTCGCGCAGCTTCAGCATCGTCTGGTCCTGGATGCCGCGGAGGATGGCGGTGCGGGCGGAGACGTAGCTCGCGCCGGCCGCCGCGGTGGCGCCGAGGATCATGATCACCGCGAAGGCGGCGACCAGCCGGAACCGCAGCCCGGTGAGCCACGAGCGCAGCCGGCTCACGACCGGCCGAACCGGTAGCCGAACCCCCGGACCGTCTGCACGTACTCGGGCTTCGCCGGCACGTCCTCGATCTTGGCGCGCAGCCGCTGCACGCACGCGTCGACGAGCCGGGAGTCCCCGAGGTAGTCGTGGTCCCACACCGCGGAGAGGATCTGCTGGCGGCTGTACACCTGCCCGGGCGTGCGCGAGAGCTCCAGCAGCAGCTTCAGCTCGGTCGGGGTCAGCGACACCGGCGCGCCGCGCTTGGTCACCTCGAGCGACGCCCGGTCGATCACGAGGTCGCCGTGGCGCTCGTCCGGCTGCGGCGGCTCACCCGGCCGCTCGGTGACCGCCCGCCGCAGCACCGCCCGGATCCGCGCGTCCAGTACCCGCGGCTCGACCGGCTTGGCCACGTAGTCGTCCGCGCCCGCTTCGAGCCCGGCCACGATGTCGAAGTCGTCGGTGCGGGCGGTGAGCATGATGATCGGGACCGGGCCGGACGCCCGCATCCGGCGGCACGTTTCGAACCCGTCCATGCCCGGCAGCATCAGGTCGAGCACGACGATGTCGGGCCGGTGGTGCACGAGCACCTCGATCCCGAGCTCGCCCGTCTCCGCGGTGCGCACCACGTGCCCCTGCCGGCGCAGGGCCAGCTGCAGCCCTTCCCGCACCGCCGCGTCGTCTTCCACCACCAGTACCTCGGCCACGGCGCCATTATTCGGAAAACCGCACGTCGTGGCGACCCGGGCCGATCTTGTAGCAAAACCATGACATCACGCTGACGGGATCTCGAAACGCCGGATCCAGACTCGGGGACATGGCAGTGATCAGTTCCGAGGTACGCCCTGTGACCCCGCCGGCCGGACGCCACGCGCTCGTGACGCGGGCCGCGTCCCGCACCACCGTGCTCGCCGCGAGCGCGGCCGGGTTCGCCCTCGCGTTCATCGCGGCCTACCTCCTTTTCGTCCGCACCGAAGCCGGCCGCAGTGTCGAGAACGGCGTCGTCCGCAGCGCCCAGTCCGCGGGCCACGTGGTGGAGTGGGCCGATCCGCTCCGGCAGACGGACCAGGTGGTGGTGCTCGGCGGCATCGCGCTGCTGGTGGTGGTGATCGCGCTGCTGCGCCGCCGGCTCGCGCTGGGGGTCACGGCCCTCGCGTTGCTGGCGGCGCCGCTGGTGGTCGCGCAGCTGCTCAAGCTGTACGTCCTGGACCGCCCGAGCACCGGCGACCGGTTCGGCGTCGCGAGCCACAACAGCTTCCCGAGCGGGCACGTCAGCGCGGCGATGGCCATGCTCGTGGCCCTCGCGATCGTCCTGCCCCGCCGCTTCCGCCTGCCGGTCCTGGCTACCGGGGGCATCGTCGTCGCCTGGGTCTCGGCCGCGGCCGTGGCACTGGGCTGGCACCGGTTGAGCGACACCGTCGGCGGCTGCCTCCTGGTCGCCGCGGTCACCTGCGCCGGGGCGGCGGTGGTGTCCGCCCGCCGCCCCGACGGTGACCGGGTCCCGCTCGTGCCGGTACTGGCCGGGTTGCTGGCACCGCTGGCACTGGTGCTGACCGGGTACGCGGTGCTCGGGACGGCGACGTCCGGCGCGGCCCAGTTCGTCGCCGCGATGGTGCTGGCCGCGCTGTCGGCGATGGCGGTGGTGCTGCTGCTGGCGGGCCCGCTGCGCCGGGTGACGTTCGACCCGGCGGAAGGCCGCGTCCGCCGGCTCCGGCGGCACTGACCGGGCCAGTTTCGGGGGATTGGCCCGCGACAGCCGCAAAAGTGCGGCCTAGCGTCGGGGAATGCACCCGAGACTCGCCGAAGACCTGGACTCGCTGCCCGATCTGCTCGACGCCGCCGGCAAGCTCGCCGCCGAAGCGCTGGCCGGCGTGGGGGAGCGGGCGGCCGCGGTGCCGCCGGTGACCGCCGCGCCGGCCCCGCTGCCCGTTGGTGGGGTCGGGGCTCGCGGTGCGCTGGAAGAGTTTTCCCGG
>NZ_JAAGNB010000340.1:0-10923 GCF_010550475.1 Amycolatopsis sp. SID8362 | reverse complement strand
CGGCGAACCGCTGCGCCGCTACGAACACGACCATCCCGGCTCGCTGATCCACGTCGATGTCACCAAGTTCGGCAACATCCCCGACGGCGGCGGGCACCGCTACCTCGGCCGGCAGCAAGGCGAGCGCAACAAACGCGCCACGCCAGGCTTGCCCCGCGGCGCGGACTACAAGCCCCGCACCGGCACCGCGTTCGTGCACACCGTCATCGACGACCACTCCCGCGTCGCCTACGCCGAAATCCACACCGACGAAACCGCGGTGACTGCCACCGCTGTCCTGCGCCGGGCCGTGGCCTGGTTCGCCGATCTAGGCGTGACTGTCGAACGCGTGTTGTCCGACAACGGCTCGGCCTACCGGTCCCACGCTTGGCGCGAAACGTGCGCCGAGCTGGGCGTTATCCCGAAACGGACCCGGCCTTACCGGCCTCAGACGAACGGCAAGATCGAACGTTTCCACCGGACCCTGGCCGACGGGTGGGCCTACGCCCGCTTCTACCCGTCCGAGAGTCTGCGGCGGGCGGCGCTACCGGACTGGCTGCACTTCTACAATCACCATCGACCCCACAGCGCAACCGGCGGCAAGCCGCCGGTCACCCGGCTGACCAACCTCCCCGGACATCACACCTAGTCCCGGAAGTACCCGAGCTGCGCGGAAAGTTCGTCCGCCGCTTCGGTCATCGGGCGCACGACCTGCTTCACCCGCTGCTTCGAAAGCCGGTACGCCGGACCGGAAGCGCTCATCGCGGCGACGACGTCCCCACCGGGGCCGTGGATCGGCACGGCGACCGCGTGCATGCCGAGTTCCAGCTCCTCGTAGCAAGCCGCGTAGCCGTCCGCGAGCACCCGCTCCAATTCGGACAGCAGCTCTTCGGGCTCGACCGTCGTGCGCGGCGTGTACTGCTCCAGCTTCCGCTTCAGCACGCGCTTTCGCTCGGCTTCGCCCATGTACGCCAGCAGGACCTTCCCGCTGGACGTCGCGTGCAGCGGGGTGCGCTGGCCGGTCCAGTTCTGCGTGGTGATCGCGGCCGAACCGCGGGCCTGGCTGATGTTGATGGCGACGCCGTCGTCCGCGATGGCGATGTTCACCGTCTCGCCCAGTTCCTCGGCGAGCGAAAGGCAGCTCGCGCGGCCGAGCTTCGCGAGGTCCATCCGCCCGGTCGCGGCGCCGGCCAGCCGGACGACCCCGAACCCGATCGCGTACTTCCCGCGTTCCCCGAGCTGTTCGACGAGGCCTCTGGACTCCAGGACGCTGAGCAGCCGAGACGCCGTCGACTTGTGGACGCCCAGCTCGCCCGCGATCTCGGTGATGCCGGTTTCGCCGTGGCGGGCGAGCAGCTCCAGCACGCTGATCGCCCGGTCGACCGACTGCACCTGGCTCTGAGTTGCGTTGCCCGAGTCCTGGTTCCGCATAGCGCAACACTATCCGTTTCGTGCGTTTCCCATCGGCTGAGTGGGCGAATCCCTTGACGGACGCGGCCGGCAGGCCCGATTGTTGCGCACGGGGCACGGAGGAGCGCACTGCGCAACTTTCACGCACTGCCGCGACATCCGGCCAGCCGTTTCCCTGAACTCGCCTCGCAGGTCCGTGGAGGCCGCGCCGCGAACCCGCGCGGCCTCCACGGACCGTCCAAAGCCGCCGGTACCGGCACCCGGATGGAGCAGGGGCGGGTCGCGATCTTGATCTTTCTGGTGGTCAAACACGCGGGTCGCGCGTGCGGGCGCCGGAACTAGTGCGAATATGTGGACATGAAGGCACGTGTTCTCGTGGTCGACGACGACCCCGCCCTCGCGGAGATGCTCACCATCGTGCTCCGTGGGGAGGGGTTCGACACGGCGGTGGTCGCCGACGGCTCACGCGCGCTTCCGGCGCTGCGCGAGCTGAAGCCCGACCTCGTCCTGCTCGACCTGATGCTGCCCGGGATGAACGGGATCGACGTCTGCAAGGCGATCCGCGCCGAGTCCGGGGTGCCGATCGTCATGCTCACCGCCAAGAGCGACACCGTCGACATCGTCCTCGGCCTGGAGTCCGGCGCGGACGACTACGTCGTCAAGCCGTTCAAGCCGAAGGAGCTGGTCGCGCGGGTGCGGGCCCGGATGCGCCGCACCGAGGCCGAACCCGCGGAGTCGCTGACCATCGGTGACCTGGCGATCGACGTGCCGGGGCACGAGGTCACCCGCGAGGGCAAGGCCATCCCGCTGACCCCGCTGGAGTTCGACCTGCTGGTCGCGCTGGCCCGCAAGCCGCGCCAGGTGTTCACCCGCGAGGTGCTGCTGGAGCAGGTCTGGGGCTACCGGCACGCGGCCGACACGCGGCTGGTGAACGTGCACGTCCAGCGCCTGCGGTCCAAGGTGGAGAAGGACCCGGAGCACCCCGAGGTGGTGTTGACCGTTCGCGGCGTCGGGTACAAGGCCGGCCCGCCGTGATGAGTCGATGACTCTCGCTTCCGGTAGACGGATCCCCGCGTTCGCGCGTTCGACGGCACGCCTGGTGCGGCGTGTCGTCGTTTTCGCGCGCCGTCGCGCGGTCGCGTTCAACGAGCTGTGGAAGCACTCGCTGCAGTTCCGGGTCACCGTGTCGACCCTGGCGCTGTCCTCCGCCGTGGTCTTCGTGCTGGGCATGGTCCTGCAGAACCAGATCACCGAACGGCTGCTGGACACCAAGCGCGACGCGGCGATCGCGCAGACCCGCGCCGCGGCGGAGACGGCGGCCGGCGAGCTGGTCGGCCTCGGCGGCGAGACGCGCGACGCGATGAACAACCGGCTCGAGAACGCGCTGAAGAAGATCGCGATCACGCCGACCAGCCAGGACGCGGCCGGGTCGGCGGCGGGCACGTTCGTCCCGGTGCTCGCCAGCGGCGGCCACGACCAGTCCGGCGACGAGCCGGCGTCCGCGGGCCCGTACGAGAACGTGCCGCCGCGGCTGCGCCAGTTCGTCGAAGCCGACCAGATGAGCTGGCTCGAGCACACCGTCCCGGACAACGCGGGCGGGCGCACGACGTACCTGATCGTCGGCATCCCGCTGAACACCGTGGCGAGCCCGCTGCAGCTGTACTTGCTGTTCCCGCTGACGACCGAGCAGAACACCGTCGCGACCGTGCAGAACACGCTGCTCGTCGGCGGGCTGGTGCTGCTGCTCCTGCTCGCCGGCATCACGAACCTGGTGACCCGCCAGGTGGTGCGCCCGGTCCGCCAGGCCGCCGCGGCGGCCGAGCAGTTCGCGGGCGGCGACCTCGACCAGCGGCTCGCCGTGCTCGGCGAGGACGACCTGGCGAAGCTCGCCGTGTCCTACAACGGGATGGCCGCCAGCATCCAGCGCCAGATCCGCCAGCTCGAGGAGTTCGGCGGGCTGCAGCGCCGGTTCACCTCCGACGTCTCGCACGAGCTGCGCACGCCGCTGACCACCGTCCGGATGGCCGCCGACGTGCTGCACGCGTCCCGCGAGCAGTTCCCGGCCGGGCTGGCCCGCTCGACCGAGCTGCTGGTCGACGAGCTCGACCGGTTCGAGGCGCTGCTCGGCGACCTGCTGGAGATCAGCAGGCTGGACGCCGGCGTCGAGGAGCTGGCCGCGGAGTTCATCGACGTGCGCCCGATCGCGACCCGCGCGGTCGAGCAGGTGCGGGTCATCGCCGGCAACGCGGGCAGCTCGGTCGAGCTGGTGCTGCCCGACGACGAGGTGATCGCCGAGGTCGACGCGCGGCGCGTCGAACGGATCCTGCGCAACCTGCTCGCGAACGCCGTCGACCACAGCGAAGGCCGGCCGGTGGTGCTCGCCGTCGGGGCGAACGAGACCGCCGTCGCCATCACGGTCCGGGACCACGGCGTCGGCCTGCGCCCCGGCGAAGCGGACCTGGTGTTCAACCGGTTCTGGCGCGCGGACCCGTCGCGCAACCGGCGCACCGGCGGCACCGGGCTGGGCCTGGCGATCAGCCAGGAGGACGCGCGCCTGCACGGCGGCGAGCTCGACGCGTGGGGCGAGCCCGGCTACGGCGCCTGCTTCCGGCTGGTGCTGCCGCGCCGCCAGGACGTGCCGGCCGGGGACCCGCCGCTGACGCTGCCGCCGGCGGACCACGTCTCGGGTGAGGTGCCGCTCGGGATCATCGACGTCACGCCGGCGCCGGAGGCGATCTTCGCGGAACGTGAGGAAATCGGTCAGTGAAACGGCTTCTGGTGTCCTTGCTGTGCTTCGCGTTGCTCGCCGGCTGCGCGAACGTGCCGCTGGAATCGCAGCCCGTCGTCGTCCCCGGTGAACGTCAGGGGCAGGGGTCGGGGGACGTGGTGGCCGAGCCGCGGCCGGACCTCGACCCGCTGACGCTGGTCCGGGAGTTCGTCCGCGCGACGCTCAAGCCGGGCCAGAACAACGCGGCCGCCCGCGCGTACCTCGACGACGCGGGCCGGGCGAGCTGGCGGCCGAGCCGCAGCCTGACGATCATCCAGAACACCTTCGGCACGGTCTACGACACGAACCCGCAGCCGGACCCGAACACCCAGGTCGTCAACGTGCGCGGGAGCGACATCGGCACGCTGGACCAGAACAACGCGTTCGTGCCTGACTTCAGCCCGGCGCTGCTGCAGGTCAAGGTGCGCAAGCAGCCGACCGGCCAGTGGCGGATCGTCGACCCGCCCGCCGACCTGTACGCGACCGAGTCCGACTTCAGCGAGAACTACACGCCGGTCCCGGTGAGCTTCTACTCGGAGTCGTCGAACACGTTCGTCCCGGACCGGCGCTACGTCGTCGCGAAACCGCAGTCCGGGCTGCCGGGGCGGGTGATGGACCTGCTGGTCAGCGGCCCGTCGACGAGCCTGGCCGGCGCGGTGAAGAACTTCCTCGGCGAGCCGGTCGAGATCGACACGAACGTCAAGAGCCTCGACGACGGCACGCTGGTGGTGCCGCTGACCGGGCTGGCGGGGGTGTCCGACGACACCCGGAACCTGATCGCCGCGCAGATCGTCCTTTCGCTCCAATACGTCACGTCGGCGCGGATCCGGATCCTCGCCGACGGCGCCCCGCTGGTGCCGAACCACCCGGACTGGCGCCTGAACGACCTCCCGGCGTACGGCTCGACGCTGTCGCCGAACCTGGAGCTGCAGGGCCTGATGACGGTCGGCGGCCGCGTCCGTTCCCTCGGCGACGGCTCCCCGGTCCCGGGCCCGGCGGGCAACGGCGGCTACGACGTGGTGAGCGCGGCCCAGTCCCTCGACGGCAAGCGCCTGGCGGTGGTGGAGCGCGAGGGCGGCGGCGTCCGCCTGCGGATCGGCGACATGGGGCACGACCTGTCCCAGGTGGCCCTCGGCGGCACGACCCTGAGCCGCCCGACGTGGCGCCCCGGCACCGGCGAGGTCTGGACGGTGGTCGACCAGCTGTCGGTGGGCCGGATGGTGGTCAACCAGAACGGCGTCTGGACGGCGCTGGGCGTCAACGCAACGGACCTGAACCAGCAGGGCGAGATCTCGGAGCTCCGGTTTTCCCGCGACGGCGCCCGCGTGGCCGCGGTGATCAAGGGCGAGCTGTGGGTGGCCTCGGTGGTCGGCGTCGGCGACTCGGTTTCGCTGCGGGAGCCCCGCCACCTCCAGCCCCACGACCTGGAGGACGTGGTCGACGTCGACTGGGTCGCCCAGGACAACCTGGTGGCGGTGACGAAGTCGTCCTCCCAGCCGGTGGTCCGCGTGACGGTGGACGGCCAGCGCATGGACGCCTTCAACAGCTCCAACCTGACACCCCCGGTCCACGGCGTGACGGCGGCCCCGGGCCGCCAGATCGTGGTGGCCGACATGAGCGGCCTGTGGACGGCCTCGGTGCTCGGCGAAGTGTGGCGGCCGCAGGCCCACACGATGAAGGACGCGGATCCGTTCTACCCGGGCTGACTTCACTCGTGTGGGTGGCGGCTGGGTGTTCGAAACTGTCGGTGGTGGTCGTGAGACTGTCCGTGTGCTGGAGAAACTGCTCGACCTGCTGATCCCCCGCCGCTGCGCCGCTTGTGGAGCGCGCGGCGAGCCTTGTTGTGCCCGGTGCGGGAGGGTTTGGGGTGCGGTCCGGGAAGTCTGGCGCGTGCCGACGACGGGGGTGGTGCGGGTGTTCGCCCTGGCCCGGTATTCGGGCGTGGGGCGGAGGCTGCTGATCGCGTACAAGGAGCGAGGGCGGCGGGATCTGGCGCCTTCGCTGGGGCGGGCGTTGGCGGAGGCCTTGGTGGAGCTGCCGCTCGGTTCGGCCCACGCGGAGGTGGCGGCTTCGGCCGGGGCAGCCCGCGGCGGCCCATCGGGTTCGGTGGCTCTCCCGGTGAAGGAACCCGGGTCCGGCGGCTTTGTCCAGCTCGCAGCTCCGCCCCGCTCGATCTGCCTGGTCCCGGCCCCAAGCCGCCCCTCGGCATCGCGAGTACGAGGCGGCCCGCACATCGAGCGCCTCGCGAACGCCACCGCGCGGATCCTGGCCGCCCACGGCGTCGAAGTATCAGTCGCTCCCGCCCTCGAACTAGCCGGCAGCGCAAGAGACGCAGTCGGCCTCAACCGCGCCGAACGACTGGCCAACCTCTCCGGCCGCCTACGGTTCCGCGAGGCAGGCCGCCCACCGCCGGGTCAGCCCGTCGTGGTGCTGGACGACGTGGTCACGACCGGAGCCACCGCGGCGGCGTGCACCCGCGCGCTGGCCGCGGCCGGCGTCACGGTCTCCGCCGTCCTGACCCTGCTCTCAGCCGGGTGAAGTCCCGGCCGAAGCAGCCACCCGGAGCCTCGGAGTCGAGCGGGTCCATGCCCCCACCATGGCACCGCGCCCGCGGAAACGCACCCCGAAGCAGGGCAACGAAACCGGGTCCGCCGCGGTACCGGTTCCACCGGAACGGCCCCCGCACCCGGGTGACCCACCCATCACCTACACGAGTGATGTCGCCCGGGAACGCGAACGCCCCGGCGCCCGTTGTCCGGGCATGAGGGTGCCGATCACGACCACTCGGCCGCCACACCACTCCACCGGGGTGGCGGCTGCGCCGGACGAGGCCGTCACCCTCGGCGTCCACCTGGAGGAAGCGATGCGCCGTCCGTGTGAAAACACGCTCCGTGCACCGCGTCCGACCAGCGGGTGTTTTCTGGTGTTCACTCCGCGATCACTGCGCGGGGTGACGGAGTCTCATTCCCCGACATCCCCCGGCTCGGGGGCTGTTGCAACGGGCGTGAGGAAGCTAACGTGCTCCGCTATCAGCAATCCCCGCAGGCAGGGAGGTGACGAGCCCATGTCCCTGGCGCCGGAGGTGCGCTGAGTCCGCGCTCGGGCTCCCGGCACGAGACGTCGTGAACCGTTCCCGAGTTCCTTCTCAGCCCGCGATCCGGGCTTCCGTCCCCGCAATACCGGCGCCGTGTGAAAACACAACAGCTCGCAGTCATCGAAGCGAGGGAGGTCGTGTATGGACATCGTCGTTAAGGGCCGCAACGTGGAGGTGCCCGACCACTATCGGGCGCTTGTCAGCGAAAAGCTGGCCCGGCTCGAGCGCTACGACAGGAAAGTCATCCGGTACGACGTGGAACTGTTCCACGAACCCAACCGACGCCAGGCCAAGAGCTGCCAGCGCGTCGAAATCACCGGAAAGGGGCGAGGCCCGGCCGTACGCGCGGAAGCGTGTGCCGCCGACTTCTACGCAGCGCTTGATTCCGCAGTCACCAAGCTGGAAAACCGGCTGCGGAGGACACACGACCGGAGGCGTGTGCACTACGGGCGCAGCCGCCCGGAATCGGTCGCCGAAGCGACCTCGACGCTGCCCGGTGGTGGATCCCCGGCCGCAGCCAGTCCCGCCGCGCGTACCGCGGTGTTGGAGGCACCCGAAGCCCTGCCGCAGACGAACGGCTTCGAGAGTGCCGAGGAGATACACCTGCCCCAGCAGCAGAGCTGGGCCGACGACGACCTCGGTCACCAGCCCGGTCGCGTCGTTCGCGAGAAGCAGCACACCGCGGAGCCCATGACGGTGGACCAGGCTCTCTACGAGATGGAGCTGGTCGGCCACGATTTCTACCTCTTCAACGACTCCGAAGCGGGCCGGCCCAGCGTGGTCTACCGGCGGAAAGGCTTCGACTACGGCGTGATCCGGCTCGGCTGAGCCGCTCCTAAGGAGGCCTTCGCGGACGGCCCGCACGCGCTCGCGTGCGGGCCCTCCGCATGTCAGGACCTACGGCGTGTGCACACGGCGGCCCCTGTTCCCTACGATGGGGTGGGAAGGTGGCGCCGACCACGGCCGCCGCCGCGGGAGAACCTGCCCGGGACCGGCCCGGGCGCGCTCAAATTCAGCTAGTGAGGTCGACCGGATGGTGCTGAACCGCCTGCTCCGCGCGGGTGAGGGCAAGATGGTGAAGCGGCTGCGCAACATCGCCGATCACATCAACACCCTCGAAGACGACGTCAAGGACCTGACCGACGCCGAGCTGCGGGCCAAGACCGAGGAGTTCCGCAAGCGGAACGGCGACGGCGAGTCCCTCGACGAGCTGCTGCCGGAGGCCTTCGCGGTCGTCCGGGAGGCGGCCAAGCGGGTGCTCGGCCAGCGGCACTTCGACGTCCAGCTGATGGGCGGCGCCGCCCTGCACCTCGGTCAGGTCGCCGAGATGAAGACCGGTGAGGGCAAGACGCTCACCTGCGTCCTCCCCGCCTACCTCAACGCCATCCCCGGCAAGGGCGTCCACGTCGTCACGACGAACGACTACCTGGCCAAGCGCGACTCGGAGTGGATGGGCCGCATCCACCGCTTCCTCGGCCTCGAGGTCGGCGTGATCCTGTCGGAGCAGCAGCCGGACGTCCGGCGCGCCCAGTACAACGCCGACATCACCTACGGCACGAACAACGAGTTCGGCTTCGACTACCTGCGCGACAACATGGCGTGGAGCCTCGACGACTGCGTGCAGCGCGGGCACAACTTCGCCGTGGTCGACGAGGTGGACTCGATCCTCATCGACGAGGCCAGGACGCCGCTGATCATCTCGGGCCCGGCGGACCAGTCGTCGCGCTGGTACGTCGAGTTCGCCCGGCTCGCGCCGCTGATGCAGGGCATCGACACCACCACGATGGGCACGCGCGAGCGCACCGAGAAGACGAACCTGATCAACTCGAAGTACCACTACGAGGTCGACCAGCGGAAGCGCACCGTCGCCGTCACCGAGAAGGGCGTCCGGTTCGTCGAGGACCAGCTCGGCATCGACAACCTGTACGAGGCCGCGAACACCCCGCTGGTCGGGTACCTGAACAACGCGCTGAAGGTGCAGGAGCTCTTCCACCGCGACAAGGACTACATCGTCCGCAACGGCGAAGTCATGATCGTCGACGAGTTCACCGGGCGCATCCTGGTCGGCCGCCGCTACAACGAGGGCATGCACCAGGCGATCGAGGCCAAGGAAAAGGTCGAGATCAAGGCCGAGAACCAAACCCTCGCCACGATCACGCTGCAGAACTACTTCCGGCTCTACGAAAAGCTTTCCGGCATGACCGGTACGGCCGAGACCGAGGCGGCGGAGTTCCACCAGACCTACAAGCTGGGTGTGGTGCCGATCCCGACGAACCGGCCGATGATCCGGGTCGACCAGGCCGACCTGATCTACAAGACCGAGCAGGCCAAGTTCGAGGCCGTCGCCGAGGACATCGCGGAGCGGCACGAGAAGGGCCAGCCGGTCCTGGTCGGCACGACGAGCGTCGAGAAGTCCGAGCACCTGTCGAAGCTGCTGGTGAAGCTGAGCGTGCCGCACGAGGTGCTGAACGCGAAGCACCACGACCGTGAGGCGCTGATCGTCGCGCGCGCCGGCCAGAAGGGCGCCGTCACGGTCGCCACGAACATGGCCGGCCGCGGTACCGACATCGTGCTGGGCGGCAACCCGGACCTCATCGCCGACCACGTGCTGCGCGAGCGCGGCCTGGACCCGGTCGAGCACTCCGAGGAGTACGAGGCCGCGTGGCCCGAGGTCCTGGAGCAGGTCAAGGCGGAGTCGAAGGCCGAGGCCGAAGAGGTCCGCGAGGCGGGCGGGCTCTACGTGCTGGGCACCGAGCGGCACGAGTCGCGCCGCATCGACAACCAGCTGCGCGGTCGTTCCGGCCGCCAGGGCGACCCGGGCGAATCGCGCTTCTACCTCTCGCTCGGTGACGAGCTCATGCGCCGCTTCAACGCGACCATGGTCGAGCGAGTCATGACGACCATGCGCCTGCCGGACGACGTGCCGATCGAGCACAAGATGGTCTCCAAGGCCATCAAGAGCGCGCAGACCCAGGTCGAGCAGATCAACATGGAGCAGCGCAAGGACGTCCTCAAGTACGACGAGGTCATGAACGAGCAGCGCAAGGTGATCTACGCCGAGCGCCACCGCGTCCTCGCCGGCGAGAACCTGCGCGACCAGATCGAGGGCATGCTCGAGGACGTCGTCAACGCCTATGTGGACGGTGCGACCGCCAACGGCTACGCCGAGGACTGGGACCACGAGAAGCTCTGGACGGCGCTGAAGCAGCTCTACCCGGTCAGCCTCGACTGGGACGAGCTGATGGAGGACGGCGACCTCGACGCCGCCGGCCTGCGCGAAGCCCTGCTCCAGGACGCCCGCCGCGCCTACGACAACCGCGAAGCGGAGATCAACGCGCTCGTCGGGCCGGACGGCATGCGGACCCTGGAGCACCAGGTGATGCTGACGGTCCTCGACCGCAAGTGGCGTGAGCACCTCTACGAGATGGACTACCTCAAGCAGGGCATCGGCATGCGGGCGCTCGCGCAGCGCGACCCGCTGATCGAGTACCAGCGCGAGGGCTTCGACATGTTCCGCGCGATGCTCGACTCGCTGAAGGAGGAGGCCGTCGGCTTCCTGTTCAACTTGCAGGTCGAGCGGGCCGAGGCGCCGCCGGCGGAGGCCGCGGCCGCCGTCCCGACGGGCGTCGGTTCGGGCAACGGCCAGGCGACCGAAGGCCGCCACGCGCGGCCG
>NZ_JAAGNB010000300.1:0-10142 GCF_010550475.1 Amycolatopsis sp. SID8362 | reverse complement strand
CCCGCCGCCCCCGGTTTCGCCGGCGCCGATCGCGCCCGCGCCGGTGCCGCCGCTGGGCTCGCCGCGCACCGAGCGGGAAAGCGTTGTCGCGCTGTTCCTGGTGCACATGTTCCCGATCGGGCACCTGCCGGTCGCCATGGACCGGCCGGCGCGGCAGCTGCCCCTGCCGGACAACCCGGACGGCTTCGGCCCGAACGACCACCCGGACGCCCGGCTGATCTTCGACGACCAGGCGCTCACCAACGTCACGGCGGGCTTCCGCCGGTCGCCGACCGCGCCGTCGCGGCCGGTGCCGCGGCACCTGACCGAGGGCTACGTGCCGTACGCCCACGCGACGCAGGCGGTGTGGATCCGCCGGTTCGTCGTCGGGCACAGCGAACTCGGGCCCGAATACGCGTGGCCGCCGGGCGAGGACTACCCGGAGGGCGGCGTCGACCACGGCGAGCCGGTGATGGTCCCGATGAACACCGTCCTCGACCGCTTCGGCCCGGCGTACGGGCGCGTGTTCTTCGCCGACGGCACGCCGTTCGCGGAACGCTCGCTGCCGCCGGGGATGCTGGACGCCGAGTACCGCCGGTACGTCGTGGTGCGCGCGGTGCCGATGTGGCGGGCGGAGACGGCGAACTGGTTCGGACAGGTCGGCGGGGGTACCCGGTACCGTGCGCTGCTGGCCGCGGACGAGCTCGTGACCCTCGGCTACCTCGCCGAGGCCAAGGGGGAAGACGATTGATGAACACCCAGTCGATCCAGCGCTGGCTAGGCGTGCTGGGCGTGCCGCCGGAGGTCGTTTCGCTCGGCGCCGAGGTCGACAACGCCTGGTGCCTGATGCAGGGCGAGGACGAGGCGTGGGAGGTGTTCTGGCGGGAGCAGGGCAACCGCTACGACTGGGCGCGGTTCACCAGCGAACAGGTGGCGTGCCACTACCTCTTCGGCCGGCTGGCCTGGGCCCAGGTGGCGCGCGGCGCGGTCGGCCTGCTCCCGGGTTCCTAACGCTTGAGGATCGCCAGCGCCTCTTCGTGCAGGAGGCCGTTGGTCGACAGCGCGCTGCCGTTGTCGTAGCGCCCGACACCGTCCAGGTCGCTGAACCGCCCGCCCGCCTCGGTGACGATCACCTGCGCGGCGGCGACGTCCCACGGGTTCACGATGCACTCCGCCGCCACGTCCAGCGCGCCTTCCGCGACCAGGACGTGCGACCAGAAGTCGCCGAACGCACGGGACTCCCAGCACGCGTTCACCAGGTCCAGGTACTTCTCGCGCGAGTGGTACTCGACCCACGAGTTCAAGTCCGTTGTGGACAGATAAGCGTCCGAAAGGGACGAAACGCCGGAAACCGACAGCCGGCGGGTCCCCGCGGAATCCGACGAGAACGCCCCGGCTCCGGTGGCCGCCCACCAGCGGCGGCCCAGCAGGGGCGCGCTGATCAGGCCGACCACCGGGTCGCCGTCCTCGACGAGCGCGATCAGCGTCGCCCAGACGGGTACGCCGCGGAGGAAGTTCTTGGTCCCGTCGATCGGGTCGAGCACCCACGCGCGGCCCATCGCCGCCGACCCGCCGCGCTCCTCGCCGAGCACCGCGTCGGCGGGGCGTTCCGCCGCCAGCAGCGCGCGGATCGCGTCCTCGACCGCGGTGTCCGCGTCGGTCACCGGCGTGCGGTCGGGTTTGCGCGACACCGCCAGGTCCAGGGCGCGGAACCGCGCCGTCGTGATCGCGTCGGCGGCGTCAGCCAGCCGGGTGGCGAGGGCCAGATCATCTCCGTAGCCAGGCACGGTCACGATGGTTTCACGCCCCCGCGCCGTAGAGTTGACCAGGTGAGCATGGTCCTACTTGCCGAAGACGATCCGGCCATCGCCGAACCGCTCTCCCGCGCCCTCGAACGCGAGGGATACGAGATCCACGTCGTCACCGACGGCCCTTCGGTCCTCGACGCCACCGCCGCCCAGCGCGTCGACCTGCTCGTGCTGGACCTCGGCCTGCCCGGGATGGACGGCCTGGAGGTGTGCCGCAGACTGCGCGCCAACGGCACCGAGCTGCCCGTCCTGATGCTCACCGCCCGCACCGACGAGGTCGACTTCGTCGTCGGCCTGGACGCGGGCGCCGACGACTACGTCGCCAAGCCGTTCCGGCTCGCCGAGCTGCTGGCCCGGATCCGCGCGCTGCTGCGCCGCCGGGTGCCCGAGGTGCTCGAAGCGGGCGGGGTGCGGATGGACGTCGGCGCCCGGCTCGTCACCGTCGACCTGCACGAGGTGCAGCTGGCGAACAAGGAGTTCGAGCTGCTGCGCGTGCTGATGAGCCGCGCCGGGCAGGTCGTCAGCCGCGACGAGATCCTCGCCGAGGTCTGGAACGACCTCGAGTCGAAGACGTCCAAGACCCTCGACATGCACATGTCCTGGCTGCGGCGGAAGCTCGCCATCGCCGCCGACGAAGCCGCGGGCCGCACCAGCAAGGCCCACGACGGCGAACGGCGGATCGCGACCGTCCGCGGCGTCGGCTTCCGGTTCAACGCCGAATAAGCCGTGCGCCGCCGCATCCTGCTGGCCATCCTGCTCGCGGTCGCCGTCACCGCGGCGGTCCTCGGCATCCCGCTCGGCATCGTGGCGAGCTGGCAGATCGAGTCGAGCTACCGCGAGACCCTGGCCGAGAACGCCCGCGCGGCGGCGGCGATCCTCGACACCGAGATCGCCAACGGCCAGGAGATCGACCTCGACCAGGTGCGCGCCGCCGTCCCGGTCAACGGGCTGCTGACCGTGCGGGCCAGCGGGCAGATCGAAAAGCGCTACGGCAGCGACCCGGGCAGCGACACCGTCACAGAGACGGCCGACCTCGCGCGCGACGGCAAGGTGGAGATCGCCGTACCCGCCGGGCCGATGCACGAGCGGCAGACGACGGTGACGCTCGTCGTCGTCCTGCTGGTGCTGCTGTCGATCGGGACCGGCGCGGTGGTGGCGATCGCGACGGCGCGGCGGCTCGCGAAACCGCTGCGGCACGTCGCCGAACGCGCGGCCCGGCTCGGCGGCGGCGACTTCCGGCCCGACCCGAGCCGCTACGGCGTCGGCGAGCTCGACATGGTCGCCGAAGCGCTGGACGCGTCCGGCACCGCGCTCGCCCAGCTCGTGCAACGCGAACGCCAGCTCGTCGGCGACGTCTCGCACCAGCTGCGCAGCCGCCTGACGGCGTTGCAGCTGCGCCTGGAACCGCTCACCGTGCACCCGGACGAAGAGGTGGCCGACGAGTCGAAGGCCGCCCAGGAACAGGCCGACCGGCTCGCGGAGGCTTTGGACGAGCTGCTGGCGGCGGCGCGCGCGGCGCGTGAGGTCGGCGCGGAACCGGTCGACCTGCCCACGCAACTGCCCGAAATGGCGCAGGAGTGGCGAGAACTGCTTCGCTCGGAGGGCCGCAACCTCCGGACGCGCGTGGCCGACGGGCTGATGGCGCGCGCCACGCCCGGCCGGCTGCGTGAAGTCATCGGGGTCCTGCTCGACAACGCGCTGCGCCACGGCTCTGGCACGGTCACGCTGGCCGCCCGCCGCGGCGACGCCGAAGGCACGGTCGTGATCGAGGTGAGCGACACCGGCTCCGGTGTCCCCGACGAGCTCGCCCCGCACATCTTCGAACGCGGCTTCTCCGGCGGCGGCTCCACCGGCGTCGGCCTGGCGCTGGCCCGGGCGCTGGTCGAGGCCGACGGCGGGCGGCTGGAGCTGTCCAACCGCCGCCCGGCCGTCTTCAGCCTCTTCCTCAAGGTGCCGCGGCCCAGCGACGTCCCGGAAGTCCGCTGGCCCGCCGAACGCGTTCCGCGCTAGATCAGCCCTTCACGCAACGCGTAGGCGACGGCGTGCGACCGGTTGCGCAGCTGGAACCGGTTGGTCACGTCGTGCAGGATGCTCTTCACCGTGCGCTGCGAATAGCACAGCTGGTCGGCGATCTCCTGCGTCGAATACCCCGCCGCGACGAGCCGGAGCACCTCCGTTTCCCGGTTGCTCATCCCGCCCATGTGCAGGCCCCGCGGCTGGAGAACCTGGCGCTGCAGGCGGGAAACCCGGTTGAGCAGCCTGCCGAGCAGGTCCGGCGGAAGCGCGCCCTCGCCCGCCGCGGCCGCCTTGATCAGCCGGACGAGCACCTCCGGCCCGGCGTCGGCGCGGCGGGCGACCGCGCAGACGCCGTGCTCGACGGCGTTGAGGATTTCGTTGTCGTCGACTTCGCCCGCGATCAGCACGATGCGGGTGAAGCCCTGGTGGTGCAACGCGGACAGCAGCTGGGTCATCGTCTCGTCGAGCCGGTCGGCGACCAGCAGCGCGACGACGGCCGGGCCGGGCGAGTCCCCGTCGACCACCCGGACTTCGTCACGCGAACGCAGCGCCACGCAGACGCCGTTGTGCAGGATCGGATCGGTGGCGCGGACCACCACCGGAGTCCGCTCGGATTCGAACATCGTCACCCATTCCCCTCGAACGGTGCGGAGGGGGTTCATCCCCCACGTCACCACAGTGCCCGCAGAGGTGTCCCGGGCGCATGGGACCGGCGTCCCGATGTTGCCCGGGAGGCTGCCCGTCAGGACCGGCCGAGGCCCGCGTCCCTGGCCCGGACGATCGCCCCGGCGCGGTCGGTGACGTGCAGCTTGGCGAAGACGTTCGAGATGTGGTTGCGGACGGTCTTGGGGCTCAGGCACAGCGTGTTCGCGATGACGCTGTTGCTGTGCCCGGCCGCGATCAGCGCCAGCACTTCGCGTTCGCGCGTGGTCAGTTCCGGGAACACCGGTTCGCTGGCCGGCGCGGGCTGGTTGAAGAAGCCGAGCACGCGGTTGGCGATGTCGGGCCCGAAGATGGCTTCGCGCCGGGCGACCGCCTGCACCGCGCGGATGATCTCGTCCGGCTCGGCGTCCTTGAGCAGGTAGCCGCGGGCACCGGCGCGCATCGCCGCGAAGACCGACTCGCTTTCGTCGGCCATCGTCAGCATCAGCACGCCGGTGCCCGGGTTGGCCGTCACGATGTGCCGGGCCGCCTGGATCCCGGACAGGTCGGGCAGGTGCAGGTCCATGACGACGACGTCCGGCCGCAGCGCGGCGGCGGCGTCGACCGCGTTCGCGCCGCTGGCGGCTTCGCCGACGACCTCGATCCCCGGTTCGTTCCCCAGCAGGGTCACCACGCCGAAGCGGAACAGGGGGTGGTCGTCCACGACCAGGACGCGCAGACCCATCCCGTCACCTCCCCGCCGTCACCCCCCGTAATGGTAGGCGAATGCGGCCGCGTTCTCACGTGCCCATTCCGCGAAGTTCAGCGGCGGCCTGCCGAGCACGCGTTCCACGGTGTCGAAAACGACGTGTTCGCGCTCGGCGGACTCCCGCTTCAGCGCGAAGAAACCGTCGACGGCCTCGGCGGGCCAGCCGTACTTGCGCATCATGCGCTCACGAGCGGCGCTTTGCGGTTCTTCACAGAATTCGATCGGGCGACCGAGAACTTCGGAAAGGATCGCGACCTGTTCCGCGGTGGTGAGGGCTTCACCGCCGGTGAGCTCGTAGGTCGCGCCTTCGTGGTCCGCCGTCGTGAGGGCGAGGGTCGCGACCGCGGCGATGTCCCGGACGTGGACCAGCGCGGACGCCGGGTCGCCTTCGGGTACGTACACGGCGTTCTCCTCGCGGATCGAGTCGCGCCAGGCGAACCGGTTGTCCATGAAGGCGCCGGGCCGCAGGATCGTCCAGGCCGGCCCGGCTTCGCGGATCGCTTGCTCGGCTTCGGCGTGGGTGCGCGTGATCGGGTCCGTCTGTCCGAAGTGGACACCGGTGGTGGACAGCTTGACGAGGTGGCTGGCTCCGGCCCGGGCGGCTGCCCGGGCGACGGCCGCTTCCCGGTCGGCGCTGTGCCCCTGGGTCAGCACGAACACGCGGTCCGAGCCGTCGAGGAGTGCGGGCAGGTCGGCGGTGTCCAGGTCGCCCTGGACGACTTCGGCACGCGGGTCGATCCGGGCGTTCGCCGGGTCGCGGGTCAGGGCGCGGACGGCGGCGCCGGCGTCGAGGAGGGCGGGAACGAGGGCGCGGCCGACCTTGCCGGTGGCGCCGAGTACGAAGATCATCGTGGTTCTCCTAGCGGTGGAGGGGGACGTGGGGGAGCGCGAACGCCGTGACGAGGGCGAGCGCGAGCACGGGCAGCAGGGCGAGGAAAACGCCGTGGGCGCCCGCGGTGTAGGCGAACCCGAGCGCGACCGGCCCGAGGGCCGAGCCGAGCGCGCGGGCGAGGTTGACCGCGGCGGCGACCGCACCGCGATCACCGGCCGGCGCGGTGTTCTGCGTGGCCAGCGCGAGCACCTGGAGGTTGAGGCCCGCGGCGAGGCCGAAGACGACCAGGCAGGCCAGGACTTCCGCGAGGCTGTGCAGCGTCGTCAGGCCGAGCACCGCGAGCAGGCCCAGCGCCATGCTGAGCCGCGGCGCCCACCGGTAGGCACCGGTGCGGGCGATGACCTTGCTCGCGACGACGGAGGACAGCGCGACGGCGAGCGTCATCGGCACGAGCAGCAGGCCGCCTTCCGCGGGACCGGCGTCGGCCTGCAGGTAGCCCGCGATGTAGTTGACCGAGCCGAGGAACGAGAACCCGGCGAGCACGCTGAGCACCACGGACACGGTGAAGGTCCGGTCCCGGAAGAGCCTGAGCGGCAGCACGGGCGCTTCGGCCCGGCGTTCGACCACGACGAACGCGATCGCCGCGACGGCCCCGAGCGCGACCGACCACGGCGTCAGCAGCGTGAACCCGGTGATCGCCGCGCCGAGGAGGACCACGCCGGTGAAGTCGAACGGCGCGTCCTTCCGCCGTCGCGGCAGTTCGAGGGTGGTGAGGCAAGCCGCGGCGACGAGACCGAGCGGCAGGTTGACGAGGAAGATCGACCGCCAGCCGGCGAGCCCGGTCAGGAAGCCGCCGGCGACCGGCCCGGCCAGGGAGGCGACGGCGAAGCAGATCGAGAACCACCCGAAGTACTTCGCGCCTTCGCGGGGCGAGAACATCTCGCCGAGCGAAGCGCCTACGGAGACGAAGAGCCCACCCGACCCGGCGCCCTGCAGCACCCGGCCGGCGATGAGCAACCCGGCCGACGGCGCCAGCCCGCAGACGAGCGAACCGGCCACGAAGAGGGCGAGCGCGCCCAGGAGCACGCGTTTGCGGCCGTGGACGTCACCGAGCTTCCCGTAGAGGGGAGCGGTGACGCTGCCGGCGAGCAGGTAGGCGGTGGTGACCCAGGCGTAGGCGCCGGTCCCGCCGAATTCGGCGGAAATCCGGGGCAGCGCGGTGGCGACGGCCTGTGCGTCGAGCATCGCGAGGAAAACGGACAGGAACAGGCCCGTGAGAGCCGTTTTTCGGGCGCGCTGAGGCGCGATGGTGTGCAAGAGAAGTCCTTGATTCGTCAGAAGGGACGAGAGATGCGGACGCGCGGGAAACGCGTCCCGTCGAGCCGGGAAAAGGGTTTCATCGTCACCCGCTGGGCGGGTGCGACCTCTTCGCGCTCGGAAATCACCTCGAATCGTCCCGCTCGCCCGGCCGAACCCGGACGGCGTCCTCACGAAGGAACACTGACGAAGATGACTGTAGACAACTACATGTCAAAAGACAAGGAGTTTTCGATCCAGTACCGCCGGACCCGCTGATCCGGCGACGCTTCGAGCACGCCGCCGTTGCGCTCGATGGTTCTCGCCGAGGCGGCGTTGTCCGCGGCGCAGACCAGCAGGACTTGGGCCATGCCCAGGGTGCGCGCTTCGTCCAGCATCCGGCCCAGCGCCCAGCTCGCCACCCCGCGTCCGCGCGCGGACGGCCGGATGCCGTAGCCGACGTGGCCGTACCGCCGGACGAAGTCGTCGAAGCCGTGCCGCAGCGCGATCCCGCCGAGCACCCGCTCGTCCTCGAGGATCCAGCGGTAGGTGCAGGCCTCGACGTCCAGCCTGGCCAGCCAGGCCGCGAAACCGGCGGCGGTGCCGACCTCGTCCGGCTCCTGGAGGCCGAAGCCGTCCTCGTGCGCACCCGGACCCCACTCGGCGTGCGCGTCCCGCCAGGCGGCGTGCCACCGGACGTCGGGGGCGATCAGCTCGGGCAAGCGCTCAGCGCAGCCGCGTCACCGTGTCGCTGTCCCGCCGCCGCTCGCCCAGCTCGTCCGGGAAAACCCACTTCTTGAAGCCCCAGAACCGGAAGAACATCGCGAGCAGCATGCCGATGATCGACCCGCTCGCGAAGTCCGCGACCTCCTGCACCAGCCGCGTCACGTGCGGCATCTCCAGGTGGAGCACGTACCTCGACACGTACAGCGGGATCAGGTTCACCACGACCGCGACCCCGCTGATCACGAAGAACAGCGCTGCCTCGTGGTGGCGTTCGCGGCCGCCGCGGGTGCGGAAGGACCACTCGCGGTTGAGGATGTACGACACGATCGTCGCGACGATGATCGCGATCGCCTTCGCGGTGGTCGGTTTCGGCTCCAGCACCGTCAGCTTGAGGACGTACCAGACCCCGTTGTCGACCAGGAACGTCGTGCCGCCCACGATCGCGAACTTCAGCAGCTCCCGGTGCTTGATCAGCACCGAACGCAGTGGTTCCGGCGTGCGCTTGAGCACGGTTTCCACAACGGTCACACCACGCAGTCTAGGAGTACACCGCGATGACCTGTGGTTCAGGCGGCTTTCCGGTCCTGAATGTCCGGATCCTCCGCGACCACGGCGAGCCGCGCGTCCTCGTCCGGGAACACCCACTTCTTGAACGCCCACCAGCGGAACGCCGTCCCCAGCAGCGTCCCGATGACGATGCCGCTGACGAAGTCGGCCACCTCGACGCCGAGCGGCGACAGCCGCGGGACCTGCAGGTCCAGCACGTACCGCGAGAACCACTGCGGCAGCGCGTTCAGGCCCAGCGCGATGCCGCTGAACAGGAAGAACAACGCCGCTTCGTGCGCCCGCTCCCGGCCGCCGCGAGTACGGAACGACCACTCCCGGTTGGCGACGTAGGAAAAGATCGTCGCGACCAGGACGCCGAGGATCAGCGCCGTCACCGGGTGGGTCCGCAGCACGGTGAACTTCAGGCCGTAGTCGACGGACATCGTGATCACGAAGCTGATCCCGCCGACGACGGCGAAGCGGAGGAGCTCGCGATGCTTTTTCAGCAGCTCGCGCACCGCGCGGACGCTACCCCGTGAGCCAGCCGAAGCCCTTGTCGGGGGTGACGGTCGGCTGCTTCGGGCCCGGGTTCGTGCCCGGTCGCGGCGGCGCGCTGGACGTGGTCGTCGACGCCGGGGGCTCGCTCGTCGGCTCGGTCTCGGCCGTCGTCGGCGGGGTCGACGAAGGCTTCGACGGAGCCGGTTTCGACGGCTTCGTCGGGGTGGTCGACGTCGACGGCGAGGTGGTCGTCGGCAGCGGGTCCTTGCCGCACCAGTGGTGCCAGCAGCCGAAGTCGACGGTCACCGGCGGCGCGGACGCCTTGCCGAGCGTCGCGGTGATCGTCACGCGCCCGTCGTCGGGACGGCCCTTCAGCCGCACCCACAGGTTGACGTGCTGGCCGGGGGCCAGCGCGCTGCTCGTCGTGCAGGTCGCGCCCGCGCCGGAGGACGTGCAGGGGAAGCCGCGCAGGCTCCACCACTGCTGGAGCGGGTGGTCGAAGGTGACCGTGACCGGCTTGGTCGTCTCGCCGGTGTTGCGGACGCGCACGTAGACCAGCGGGTTGCGGGTCCACGGGAACGCCGACAGCCCGTCGCCCTGCGCTTCCAGGACCACCGCGTCCGGCGGCTGCTTCACGGTGACGTTGACCTTGATCTGGACGTTCACCTGCACGCCCGCGGTGACCGACCCGGTGACCACGCCGCCCTCGGCGTCGTCGTCGGCCTTGAGCCGGAAGTTCAGCGTGGCGCTCTGGCCGGGCTCGAGGCCGCTGCCGGTCTTGCAGGTGACCGTGCCGTCGCCGCCGGGGCAGTTCACCGTGATCGGGGCGCTGCTCTGCGCGAACGCCATCGGCGCGCCGCCGCCGGCCGCGTCGACCGCGTGCACGCCCCGCGGCAGGTTCAGCGTCGCGGATACCGGCTGGGACACGCTGCCGCCGTCGTTGCGGACGGTGATCGGCAGGTTCGCGGTGGAGCCGGGGGTCAGCTCGACGCCGCCCGGCGGGGTCGTCGCGGACACCGACGGCGGGGCC
>NZ_JAAGNB010000240.1:0-7939 GCF_010550475.1 Amycolatopsis sp. SID8362 | reverse complement strand
ATCGGTCCAGCGGCGGTCGCGGGGGTCGGTCGAGGCGATCTCCGGCTCGCCGTCGCCCGGCCAGGTCACCGTGAGGACCCGCTCGGCCGCCCACAGCTCGCGCACCAGCTCGAGCGCGGCGCGGAGCACCTCCGGCACCCCGCTGACCCCGGTGAGGCGCTGGTTCATCGCGGCGAGCGCGGTCTCGCGCTGCACGGCGTAGCGCTCGGTCGTGACGTCCCGGACCGTGCCGACCAGCCGGCGGCGGCCTTCGTCGTCGTGCAGCGCGTTGTAGGCGATCGCGGCCCACACGCGGTGCCCGTCCCGGTGCCGCAGCGGCACCACGAAGCTGCCCGCCGGCGAGGTCCGGGCCCCGTCGAAAGCCGCGACGACCTGGCGGTGGGCGTCGGGGTCGGTGCCGGGGTCCGGCCACCACGGGAACGGCTCGGCGTAGGGCAGTCCCTCCGGGCCGGCGCCCAGCACTTCGGTGAACGCCGCGTTGATCTCCACGACGCGCCCCTCGGCGTCGCTGACGAAGAACCCCTCCTGCAGGGATTCGATCAGCGCCGCGCGCCACCGCGCGTGCTGCGACCGCAGCCGCGCCAGCTGGACGGTCGTGCGGACGCGGGCGAGCAGCTCCCGCGCCGAGAACGGCTTCACGAGGTAGTCGTCGGCCCCGGCGGCCAGCCCGTCGACGGCGGCCTCCTGCCCGGCCCTCGCCGAGAGCAGCAGCACGGGCACGGCGGCCGTGCGCGGGTCGTTCCGCAGCCGGGCGAGCAGGCTGAGGCCGTCCAGCCGGGGCATCATCACGTCGCTGATGATCAGCTCGGGCGGCTCGGCGGACGCGGCTTCGAACGCCTCCACGCCGTCCCGCACGGACGTGACCGCGTAGTCGTCCCGCAGCAGCCGCACGAGGTAGTCGCGCATGTCGGCGTTGTCGTCGGCGATCAGCACGCGGGCGCCGGCGGCCGTGGCCGGCGCGGACGTCGTGGTCTGGTCCGCTTCGGGCAGCCACCGCAGCGCTTCCTGGACGTACGGTTCCGCGGTGTCCGCGGCGATCCCGGCCGCGACGGGCTCCGAGGCGAGCTGGTCGGCGGGCAGGTGCCCGGTGCCCAGCGGCAGCCGGATCCGGAACGTCGTCCCGGCGCCGGGCTCGCTCTCGACGGCGATGGTGCCGCCGTGCATGCCGACGAGCTCGCGCACCAGCGCCAAGCCGATCCCGCTGCCCTCGTTCGAGCGGGCCCGCGCCGTCGGGATCCGGTGGAACCGCTCGAACAGGCGCGGCAGCTCGGCGGCGTCGATGCCGGTCCCGGTGTCGGACACGGCGACCACGGCGTCCCGGCCGTCGAGGCCGGCGGTCACGCGGATCGCGCCGTCGAAGGTGAACTTGACGGCGTTGGACAGCAGGTTGAAGACGACCTTCTCCCACATCCCGCGGTCGACGTGCACCGGCTCGCCCAGCGGACGGCAGTCCACTTCGAACGCGAGCCCCGCCCGTTCGGCGGCGGCGCGGAAGAGGCTCGCCAGCTCCGCGGTGAACGCCGCCAGGTCCACCGGCTCGAAGCGGGCCTGCATCCGGCCGGCCTCGATCCGGGAGAAGTCGAGCAGGTTGTTCACCAGCCGGCCCAGCCGCAACGCGTTGCGGTGGATGACGGCCACCTCTTCGCGGATCCGCTCGTCGGCGTCGCTGAGCGCGTCCCGCAGTTCGGCCGCCGGGCTCAGGATCAACGTGAGCGGGGTGCGGAACTCGTGGCTGATGTTGGCGAAGAACGTCGTCTTCGCCGCGTCCAGCGCGGTCAGCTCCTCGGCCCGCCGCTGCTGCAGCCGGTAGGCGATCGCGCCGTTGATCAGGGCCGCCGTCTGCTGCGCGACCAGGCTCAGGAACGTCCGGTAGGACTCGTCGAGCGCGCGCCCGGCGCTCGCCGCGAGCACGATCACGCCCGTCGCGGAGTTCCCGGGGTCGCCCGGCAGCGGAAGCACCATGGCCTCGGTGGGCGGCGTGGACCAGCCGCCCGCCGGCAGCTCGCCGAACTCCGCGTCCGACACCGTCCGCGGCACGCCGTCGGCGAGCACCTCCGCGAGCGGCCAAACAGCCGGCCGACCTGCTCCTTCTCCGCCAGGGGTGACCGCGGCCAGCTCGAGTTCCCCGTCTTCGCCGCGGACGTGGATGGCGGCGTACGGGACGTCGGCACCGGCCCGCCCCAGCACGGCGGTGACCAGCTCGCAGGCCTCGCCGACGGTCCGGGCGCCCCCGGTCCGGCTGCCGAGCTCGCGCAGTGTCGCCATCCGGCGCTCGCCGATAACGCGCTCGGTCGTGTCGGTGACCGCGGTGAAGACCGCGCGGACCGTGCCCTCGTCGTCGTGCACCGGGCTGTAGGAGTACGTCCAGTACGTCTCTTCCCAGTAGCCGTGGCGGTTCATCGGCAGCAGCAGGTCTTCGGACCAGGTCGCCTCGCCGGTGGTCATCACGCTGTCGAGCATCGGGCCGATGATGTGCCAGATCTCGCCCCAGACGCGCGCACCGGGCTTGTCGAGCGCGGGGTGCTTGGTGCCGAGCAGCGGCAGGTAGGCGTCGTTGTAGAGGAAGCGCAGCTCCGGGCCCCACCAGACGATCATGGGGAAGCGGGAGGTGAGGCAGATGCGGACCGCGGTCGTCAGGCTGGCCGGCCAGCCTGACGGGTCGCCCAGCGGGGAAGAAGCCCAGTCGAAGTCCCGCATCCGGGCGGCCATCCGGCTGGCCCCGGGAAACACGGCGCGACGGCCGGACTCTTCACCGACGCTCATCACACTCCCGATTCACGCGGCCCCGAACGAAACTACTCGACCGGTGAGTGCCCAGCCGGGGACGAGTTGACGCGTGACCGTCAGCTCTCGTCGATCAGCCAGGTCATGGTGATCGTGGTCCCGTCCTCGCGGTGCACCTGCGCGCTCAGGTCGGCGAGCGAGTCGATGAGCAGCAGCCCCCGCCCGCGGAGGCCGTTCGTCGACGCCGGGGGTCGCCAGGTGCCGTAGTCGGTGACCGTCACCGTGAGCCGCCCGGACAGGGCCTCCGCCCGGACGTCGATCGAGCCCGGTTCGCGGTCGCGGTAGGCGTGCTCGGCCGAGTTGGCCATCGCTTCGTAGCCGGCCAGGACGATGTCCTCCTGCCGTTCCTCGCTCAGGCCGAGCGCGCGCAGCCATTCGGTCAGTGCCTCGCGCAGGTGTGGCAGGCGGCCGGCGATCGCGGGGGTGCGGCGGTGGAACGACGCCGGGGGAGCGGGCGCTCCCGGAGGGAGGGGGTCCGTCACGGGGTGTCCTCTCCGCGGTGGCGCACGTGGATGACCGCGACGTCGTCGTCGTGCCGTCCGTGCGTCAGTTCCTGCACCAGCTTGTCCCATGCCGTTTCGAGGTCGGTCGCGGCCAGCAGGCCGGGGATACCCGCCAGCAGCCATTCGATGCCCAGCGTGAGGTCGCGGGTGCGGCTCTCGACGAGCCCGTCGGTGTAGAGCACCAGGTCCGCGCCGGGCGGGAACCCGCAGGAGCGCTGGGGGAAGACCGAACCGACGCCGAGCGGCTGCGCCAGCGCCTCGCCGATCTGCTCGGGCGGCTCGCCCGGGCGGATCAGGATCGCCGGCAGGTGACCGGCGTTCGCGAAGGTCAGCGTGCCGTCGGCCGGCTGGTGGACCGCGTAGAAACACGTCACGAAACTCTCGCCGAACAGCCCGCCGGTCAGGTCGGAAACGTGGCGCAGGACCTCCGACGGCGGCAGTTCGAGCCGGGCGTAGCAGCGGATCGCCGTCCGGACCTGGCCCATCACCGTCGCGGCCGTGACGCCGTGGCCGACGACGTCGCCGATGACGAACGCCGTCCCGCCGGACGGCAGCCGGATCACGTCGAACCAGTCGCCGCCCACCTTGCTGCCGGTGACCGCGGGCAGGTACCGGGTGAGCACGGTGAGTCCCGGCGTGGGCGGGGCGACCGGCAGCACGCTGCGGGACAGCTCGGTGGCCAGCGTCCGCTCGCGTTCGTAGAGGCGGGCGTTGTCGAGCGCGATGGCCGTGTACGCGGCGATGCCTTCGGCGAGGTACTCGTGCCGGGCGGTGAACCGGTCCGGTTCGGGGTGGCCGAAGAAGAACCCGCCCAGCACCTCGCCGGTGGTCGGGCTGAGCGCCGAAACCGCCAGGTAGCTGCACACGGGCAGGTGTCCCGCCGGCATCCCGTGGTACGGCGCGTTCTTCCCGAACCGCGCGTCCTTCGTGATGTCGGGGCTGCGCACGGTGCCGGTGCCGTCGAACGTCGGCGCGAAGACGTCGGTGTTGCGCGGCATCGGGAACCGCGTGAACTTCTCCCGCGGCACGCCCGAAATCGTGTACAGCGTGTAGGACTCGCCGAACTCGTTCACCAGGTTGTAGAAGAACGCGCCGAAGCCGGCTCCGGTCGCCTTCGTGGCGGCGTCGGTCGCGTCCTGCACGATGCGGTCGATGTCGAGCTGGGCGGTCAGCTCGCGGCCGGTCGAGTGCAGCGCGTCGAGCATCGCGGCTTCGCCCCGAAGCCGCCGGACGGTGGCGGCCAGATCGGCGGTGGCGGCCTCGACGGCGGCGGCGACGAGCGCGGGCAGGTCCCCGACGCGCTCGGTGGTGTAGACCACTGTGCCGTGCTCGCCGTCGGCGACGGCGACGGCCCGCGTGATCTCTTCGCCGGGCACCAGCTCCGCCAGCACCGCTCGGTCGGTCACGGCCACCGCGGTCCGGCCGTCCAGCACCGCGCGCCCTTCGGCAGGGGAGAGCGGCCGGAGCCCGGTGACGGCCGGGGCGCCGTCGCCGCCGACGAACGCGCGGCGCACGGTTTCCAGCAGTTCTCCGGACCCCGGGCCGGGCGGCATCAGCGTGCCAGCGCTTCGGACAGCGAGGGGTAGATGGCGAGTTCGTCGGTCAGCCGGGTCAGTTCCAGCGGGCGCAGGGTGATCCGGCCGCTGGCGACCACCCGCAGCGGGGCGGCCGCGGTCTGCCCGCGGTGCGCCCGGACGAGCTCGGCCATGCCCGCCGACGCCAGGAAGGTGACGTCGGTGAGGTCGATGACGAGCAGCGCGGGCCGGGACCGGGTCGCGCGTTCGGCCAATTGGCGGAGTTTAGGTGCCAGCGCGAGGTCCAGAGCGCCTTCGACGCGGAGCACCGCGACGCCGGCCCGGTCCTCCAGCACCACCGAGCCGGCCGGGCCGACCGCGTCGCCGAGTGCGTCCCCGGTCACGTCTCTTTCGGCCATGGCGCACATCCTGCCTGTTCGCGGGCCTGCCGGAAAGTCGGCGGGCCGCTGGCGCGGCGGAGCGGCTCCAGGACGGGCATGATTGACACCGGTTGAGCAAACAGCCTTCGTGATCACGCACGCCCGCCGGACACCCCGGTGGCGTGCCGAAGGCAGGAGTACGTGCCATGACAGAGCACACCCACAGTGGAACCACGGCGGCCGCCGTGTCGTTCGGGGAATTCGGGATCGCCCGGACGGAGCAGGACGGTGCCGTCGTCGTCGAGGTCGTCGGGGACGTGGACACGACCACGGCGCCGGCGCTCGTGGCGGCCGCGGACGAGGTGCTGGCGGCCGCGCCGCCGGTGGTCGTCGTCGACCTGACCCGGGTCGAGTTCCTCGCGTCGCCGGGTTTGACGGCGTTGCTGACGATCCACCGCAACGCCCCCGCGGACACCGCGGTGCGGATCGTCGCGTCCGGCCGGGCCACCCTGCGCCCGATCCAGCTGACCGGCCTCGAGGACAGTCTCACGCTGTTCCCGACCCGGGAAGCGGCACTGGCCGGGTCCTGACCCCGTCGTCCCGGTCGCGCTTCAGCCGGCCGGGACGGCGAGGCGCTGGATGGCCAGCAGGGCGACGTCGTCCTGGGCCGCCCGGCCGCCGATCAGCGCGGCCATGACCTGCGCGCAGACCCACTCGGGCTCCCCGGCGCGCATGGTCTCCGCCAGCAGCTCCATCCCGGTGTCCACCGGCCGGTCCCGGCGCTCGACCAGTCCGTCGGTGTAGAACGCCAGCACGCTCTCCGGCGGGAGGCCGACCACGGACGTCCGGCGTTCGGGCCGCCCGATCGTCAGCCCGATCGGGGGATCCGCCGGCACGTCGACCAGCCGGCCCGGTTCGCCCGGCACGGCCAGCACCGGGGGCAGGTGTCCGGCCAGCGACAGCGTCACCGCTTCGCGGCCCGGGCCGATGATCCCGTAGGCGACCGTGGCCATCGCCCCGTGTTCGAAGTGGTTGGCCTTGCGGTCGAGCTTCGCGAGCACCTCGGCCGGGCTCTCGCAGTCGAGGGCGTAGGCGCGCAGGGCGCTGCGCAGCCGTCCCATGATCACGGCCGCGTCGAGGCCGTGGCCCGAGACGTCACCCATCACGACGCCGACCCGGTCACCCGGCAGGGTGAACAGGTCGTACCAGTCGCCGCCGAGGCCGGTTTCCGCGCCGGGGACGTACCGGGCGCCGAAGGCCAGCCCGGGCACCTCGGGGAGGTTGCTCGGCAGCAGGCTGCGCTGCAGCGCCATGGTGGCGGTGCGGTTCTCTTCCTGGGTTTCCACCTGGATCGCCGTCGCGAGGCGGTCGGCGAGCAGCTGCATCATGGCCACTTCGGGCTCGCCGAACTGCCGGTGTTCGACCGAGCCGACGTGCAGCACCCCGACGAGCTCGCTGCCGGCGAGCATGGGCACGCCGAGCATCGAGTGCAGTCCCCGCTCCCACAGCAGGGAGTTCACGACGGTGGTTTCGTCGACGTGGTCGAGGATGACCGGGACCCGTTCGAGCGCGACCCGGCCGGCGAACCCGCTGCCCACCGGCACCCGCACGCCCTGGTGGACCTCTTCCTCGATGCCGGCCGCCGCGAACGCCACGAGCTGGCGGGCGCTGGGCTGGTACCGCAGCAGGGTCGCCGTGTCGACGGCCATGACCTCGCGCAAGCGCTGCAACGTCTCGGCGATCGCCTGTGCCAGCGCGAGGTGTGCGGCCGGGGCGCCGATGATCGCCTCCAGCTGCTGCAGCCGATCGTGGGCGTCGAGACTTCGCGACATGGAACGACCCTAGCCGTCACCCCTTCGCGGGCCTAACCATCCCGGGTTTCGACGGCGGGTTGCCCGGGGTAGTCATCCGGTCGTGAGCGTCGACTTGGAGTGGGTGGCCGTGCTGCGCCACGGGCAGAGCACCGGGAACGTGGCCCGGGAGGAAGCGGAGTCGGCCGGGGCGGACGTGATCGACATCGCCGAGCGCGACGCCGACGTCCCGCTGACGCGACTGGGCCGCGAACAAGCCGAGGCGGCGGGGGAGCTGTTCGGCGAGCACCCGCCGGATCTCGTCGTCACTTCGACCTACCGCCGCGCCTGGGACACCGCGCGGCTCGCCACGCCCGAGGGCGTCGCGATCGTCCCCGACGAACGGCTGCGCGACCGCGAACTCGGCGTCCTGGACCTGCTGACCTCCCACGGCGTCCGCGAGCGGTGGCCCGACGAGCTGCGGCGCAAGCGGCGGCTGGGGAAGTTCTACTACCGCCCGCCGGGCGGGGAGTCCTGGGCCGACGTCGTGCTGCGGCTGCGTTCCCTGCTGAACGAGCTGAGCGCGGAGCACGCCGGGAAGCGCGTTCTGCTGGCGGCCCACGAAATGACCGTCTTCGCCCTGCGCTACCTCCTCGAAGGACTGCCCGAGCCCGACCTGCTCCGCGCCGCCGACGCGACCGAAGTCCCCAACGGCTCGGTGACGTCCTGGGAGCGCGACCGCGACGGCGGGTTCACCATGGTGCTCGCCCAGGAAGTCGGGCACCTGCACGCCACCGACACCCCGCCGACGGCCGACGACGATGCCGCGCGACAGCTTTCCTGAGCCGGTGCCGATCAGCCCGGCCCTGGTGCGGGACCGGCGGATCGGCACCGGCGACCGCGGCACCGTGCTCGTCGTCGGCGGCGCCCGGACCGTGCCGGGCGCGCCCGCGTTGTCCGGCACCGCC
>NZ_JAAGNB010000185.1:0-8446 GCF_010550475.1 Amycolatopsis sp. SID8362 | reverse complement strand
GCTGTTCGTGGTGTACGTCTTCGACGTGCTCGGCGGCAGCGAGGCCGACGCGGGGCTCCTCCGGGGCGTGCAGGCGATCGGCGGGCTGGCCGCCGGGTTCGCGCTGGCGACCGCGGCGCGGCGCGTGGCGCCCACGGCGTTGCTCGGGTGGGGCTCGCTGGCGATGGGCGTGCTGTCCGCGGTGATCTGGAACCTGGCGCCGGTGACGACGGCGCTGGGCGTGTACGTCGGGTTGTTCGTCCTCGTCGGCGCGCCGGGCGTGGTCGTCGGCGCCGGGGCGCTGTCGGAGATCCAGAGCGTGGTGACGCCGGACCGGGCCGGGCGGGTGCTGAGCACGACGTTCGCCGTCATGGCCACCTGCACGACCGCCGGCGCGCTGCTGGCGGGCACCTTCGTCGCGGTGATCGGGCCCGCCGTGCTGCTGAACGTGCAAGCCGGCGTCTACGTGCTCGCGGGCGTGCTCATGCTGGCCCGGATTCGCAGGTTTCGCGAAGTCCCCGTGAACGCGGTGGCTACGGTGGAGGGGTGCCGCACCTCTTCGCCACCAGCGACCTCCACGTGACCCACGAGGGCAACGCCCCGATCCTCGACTCGGTCGTCCCCGAGACGGCGGACGACTGGCTGCTCGTCGCCGGCGACGTGGCCGAGCGCGCGGATGCCACCATCGGGACGTTGAAGACCCTGCGTGAACGGTTCGCGAAGGTCGTCTGGGTGCCGGGCAACCACGAGCTGTGGACCACGAACAACGACCCGTGCCAGCTGCGCGGCCAGGCTCGGTACGAGCACCTCGTCGAGCAGTGCCGCGAGATCGGCGTCCTGACCCCGGAGGACGAGTACCCGGTCTGGGAGCACGGTTCGCGGCCGCTGACCATCGCGCCGCTGTTCCTGCTCTACGACTACAGCTGGCGGACCCCGGAAGCCGAGGGCAAGCCCCTGGAGGAGGCCCTGCGCCAGGCGCGCGAGGCCGGCGTCGTCTGCACCGACGAGTACTTCCTGCACCCGGACCCGTACCCGACCCGGCAGGCGTGGTGCGCGGAGCGGCTGAAGATCAGCACGGAACGCCTCGACGCGATCCCCGAGGACCACGGCACGATCCTGATGTCGCACTGGCCCCTGCACCGCCACCCGACGGCACCGCTGTACTGGCCGGAGTTCGCGCTGTGGTGCGGTTCGACGAAGACCGAGGACTGGCACGTGCGGTACCGGGCGGAGATCGCGGTGTACGGCCACCTCCACATCCCGCGGACCACCGAGGCCGACGGGGTGCGGTTCGAAGAGGTGTCGCTGGGTTACCCGCGGGAGTGGCGGAAGCGGGCCCGGGGCGCGGTGCCGATGCGCCGCATCCTCTGGCCGTCCTGAACGGCCGTCAGGACTCCGTACGACGCCGTTCCCTGAGCGCACGCACCCGGCCGCGGCTCGCGCACGCCGGGGACGGGCACCAGCGCCGTCTTCCGCCCGGGTCCGCGAACACCCCTCGGCAGTCCTGTTCCGGACAAGCGCGCAAGTCGTGCCGCAGGGGCCCGGTGAGCCAGTCCGCCGCTTGGTGGGCCAGCCGCGAGAAGGCGGCGGCCGCGGTTGCCGGGGCGCTGCGGTGCAGGCGGTCGAGCGCGGCCAGGTGCACCGGCTCCGCCTTCAAGAACCGCGTCAGCGCCGAGACCTGCTCGGCGGTCGGCGCGACACCGTCCACCACACCCAAAGCGAGTGGCCGCAGCACCTCCCGAAGCTCATGGGCGGTGGCCAGCTCGAAGCCGGTCACCGGCGCCAGCGGGGTCAGCTCCGCGAGGGCGAGCCACTCACGCAGCTTCTCCACGGTCGGGAGGCGCTCGACCGGTTGCGGCCCGAAGTGGCGGCCGCGGGTGGCGAGGAGGTTCAGCCACGGTGCGCCCATGTCGAGGCGGAAGTCTTCCGGCACCTCGCCAGCGTAACGGGTGAGCCGTTACACTCGGCGGGGTGACTGGGGAACCCAAGGTGCGCACGCTGCTCGGCGACATCGATCCGGCCGCGCTCGGCGTCACCGACTCGCACGACCACCTGTTCTTCGCCTCGAAACTGCTCCCGGGCGAGGAACTCGACAGCACTGAAGCGGCCCTGGAGCAGCTGATCGGGTTCCGGGCCGCCGGCGGGGCGAGCGTGGTGCAGTGGACGCCGTTCGGGCTCGGCCGCCGGACGCGGGAGCTCGCCCAGTTCTCGCGGGAGACCGGGGTACACGTGGTTGCGGCGACCGGGCTGCACCGGGCCGCGCACTACTCGCCCGCGTTCCTCCGCCAGGTGGTCGACGACCTGGTCCGGCTCTTCGTCGCCGACCTCGTCGAGGGCACCGGGCCCGCCGACCTGCCGGAGGACCTGCGGACGCGGCAGCACCGCGCGGGGCTGATCAAGGTGGCCGGCGCGTTCCACGCGATCGACGCCCACGCCCGCACGACGCTGACCGCCGCCGCGGTGGCGCACGAAGAGACCGGGGCGCCGATCGCGGTCCACCTCGAACACGGCACCGCCGGGCTCGAGATCGCCGAGCTGCTGTGCGGCACCCTCGGCGTGCCCGCCGACCGGGTGATCCTCGGGCACCTGAACCGGCACCCGGAGCCGCGGGTCCACCGCGAGATCGCGGAAACCGGCGTCTTCCTGGCCTTCGACGGGCCGTCCCTGGCCAACCGCGCCACCGACTGGCGGCTCGCGGACTGCCTCGAGGCCCTGGTCGGCGCCGGGCACGGCGGTCAGCTGCTGCTCGGCGGCGACACGACGACCGCCACGGCCCGCCGGGAGCCCGGTGGCTTGCCGTACCTGCTCACGACGCTGGCGCCGCGGCTGACGAAGCTGCTGGGTGGCGACGTCGTCACGGCCATGCTGGTGGCGAACCCGGCCCGGGCGTTCGCCACCAGCTGGCGCGCGTGACTCAGCGCAGGCCGAAGCCTTCCTGCCCGCCGCCTCGGCCGCGGCGGCGCAGGTAGCGTTCGAACTCGGCGGCGATCTTGTCGCCGCTGACGTCCTGTTCCGCGACCTCGCTCTGCGCGTCGCCGCGCTCTTCGAGGCCGCGGACGTACTCGCTGATCTCTTCGTCCTCGTCGGCCATCTCGCTGACCGTGCGCTGCCACTCCTCGGCCTGCTCCGGCAGCGCGCCGAGCGGGATCTCGACGTCGAGGATGTCCTCGAGCTTGTGCAGCAGCGCCAGCGTCGCCTTCGGGGACGGCGGGTGCGAGACGTAGTGCGGCACCGCCGCCCAGATCGACACGGCCGGGATGCCCGCCTGCACGCAGTAGTCCTGCAGGATCCCGACGATGCCGGTCGGGCCCTGGTAGTTGTTCATCTCGAGCCCGTACAGGGACGCGGTGTCCTTGTCGTAGGCCGTCCCGGTGACCGGGACCGGCCGCGTGTGCGCGGTGTCGGCGAGCAGGGCGCCGAGCGTCACGACGGTCGCGATGTCGAGCTGCTTGATGTGCTCCAGCAGCTCCGCGCAGAACGCGCGCCAGCGCATGTTCGGCTCGGGACCCTGGACGAGGACCACGTCGCGGTCGAACCCGTCGGGGCGGCACACCGACAGCGTTGTCGTCGGCCAGTCCACCCGGCGGGTGACACCGTCCACCATCCGGACGGTCGGGCGGCTGACCTGGAAGTCGTAGTAGTCGTCGGGCTCCAGTTCGGCCAGGGGCGTGGCGTCCCAGTTCAGCTGCAGGTGCTCCACCGCGCGGCTGGCCGCGTCGCCGGCGTCGTTCCAGCCTTCGAAGGCGACGACCATCAACGGTCGGGTGGGTTCGGGGCGGTCGCCGGGCGGCCGCGGGGTCTCGTCGACGGGCTCACTCACCGGACCAGCCTACGACCACCGGCCTTACCCTGTTCAGCATGTCCGACCGCCTGTCGTCCGCGTTTCTCGATGCCCTCGGCTCCCGGGTCCTGGTCGCCGACGGGGCCATGGGCACCGCCCTGCAGGCCCACGACCTGAGCCTGGACGACTTCGCCGGGCTCGAGGGCTGCAACGAGGTCCTCAACGTCACCCGGCCGGACGTCGTCCGGTCCGTGCACCGCGGCTACCTCGAAGCGGGGGCGGACGCGGTCGAGACCAACACTTTCGGGGCCAATTTCGCCAACTTCGCCGAATACGACATCACCGAGCGGATCTTCGAGCTGGCCGAGGCCGGCGCCCGGCTGGCGCGGGAGACGGCCGACGAGTTCGCGACGCCGGAACGCCCGCGGTTCGTGCTCGGCTCGGTCGGCCCCGGCACGAAGCTCCCGACGCTCGGGCACGCGCCGTTCGCCACCCTGCGTGACGCCTACCAGGAGGAGGTCCGCGGCCTGCTGGCCGGCGGCGTGGACGCGGTGATCGTCGAGACCACCCAGGACATCCTCCAGACGAAGGCGTCGATCATCGGCGCGAAGCGGGCGATGGCCGCCGAAGGCCGCCGCGTCCCGGTGCTCGCTTCGATCACCGTCGAAACGACCGGGACCATGCTGCTCGGCACCGAGGTCGGCGCGGCGCTGGCCGCGCTGGAGCCGCTCGGCATCGACGTCATCGGGCTCAACTGCGCCACCGGCCCGGCCGAGATGAGCGAGCACCTGCGCCAGCTGGCCAAGCACGCCCGGGTGCCGCTGTCAGTGATGCCGAACGCCGGCCTGCCCGAGCTGGGCCCGGATGGCGCCGTCTACCCGCTGGGCCCGGAAGCGCTGGTCGAGGCGCTGACGGGGTTCGTCCGCGAGTTCGGCGCCGGCCTGGTCGGCGGCTGCTGCGGGACGACCGGCGAGCACATCCGGCAGCTCGCCGCCGCGGTCGCGGACACCGCCCCGGTGCCGCGCCGGCCGCGCCCGGAGCCCGGCGTGTCGTCGCTCTACCAGGCGGTGCCGTTCAAGCAGGACGCCAGCGTGCTGATGATCGGCGAGCGGACCAACGCGAACGGCTCGAAGGCGTTCCGCACGGCGATGCTCGAGGGCCGCTGGGACGACTGCGTCGAGATCGCCCGCGAACAGACCCGCGACGGCGCCCACCTGCTCGACCTCTGCGTCGACTACGTCGGGCGCGACGGCACCGCGGACATGGCCGAGCTGGCCGGCCGCCTGGCCACCGCGTCCACCTTGCCGATCATGCTGGACTCCACCGAGGTCCCGGTGCTCCGCGCGGGCCTCGAACGCCTCGGCGGCCGCTGCGCTGTCAACTCCGTCAACTACGAGGACGGCGACGGCCCGGAGTCCCGGTTCACCCAGGTCATGGAGCTGGTCAGCGAGTACGGCGCCGCCGTCGTCGCGCTGACGATCGACGAGGAAGGCCAGGCGCGCACCGCGGCCAAGAAGGCCGACATCGCGACCCGGCTGATCGAGGACATCACCGGGAACTGGGGGCTGCGGACGTCCGACGTCATCGTCGACGCGCTCACCTTCACCATCGCCACCGGCCAGGAGGAGTCCCGCCGCGACGGCGTCGAGACGATCGAGGCGATCCGCGAGATCAAAAGGCGGCACCCCGAGGTCCAGACCACGCTGGGGCTGTCCAACATCTCCTTCGGCCTGAACCCCGCGGCCCGGCAGGTGCTGAACTCGGTGTTCCTGCACGAGTGCGTCCAGGCCGGGCTGGACACCGCCATCGTGCACGCGTCGAAGATCCTCCCGATGGCGCGGATCCCGGACGAGCAGCGCGCGGTGGCCCTCGACCTGATCTACGACCGCCGCCGCGACGGCTACGACCCGCTCCAGGAGCTGATGGCCCTGTTCGAGGGCGTCAGCGCGGCGTCGTCGAAGGCGTCGCGGGCCGAAGAGCTGGCCGCGCTGCCGCTGTTCGAACGCCTGGAACGCCGGATCGTCGACGGTGAGCGCAACGGCCTGGCCGACGACCTCGACGCGGCCTTGGAGCAGCGGCCCGCCCTGCAGATCATCAACGACACGCTGCTGTCGGGCATGAAGACCGTCGGCGAGCTGTTCGGGTCGGGGCAGATGCAGCTGCCGTTCGTGCTGCAGTCCGCCGAGGTGATGAAGGCGGCCGTCGCGCACCTCGAGCCGCACATGGAGAAGGAGGACGACGCCGGCAAGGGCCGGATCGTGCTGGCCACCGTCCGCGGCGACGTGCACGACATCGGCAAGAACCTCGTCGACATCATCCTGTCCAACAACGGCTACGAGGTCGTCAACCTCGGCATCAAGCAGCCGATCACGACCATCCTGGACGCGGCCGAGGAGCAGGGCGCCGACGCGATCGGGATGTCCGGGCTGCTGGTGAAGTCGACCGTGATCATGAAGGAGAACCTCCAGGAGATGAACTCCCGGGGCGTCTCCGCGCGCTGGCCGGTGCTGCTCGGCGGCGCCGCGCTCACCCGGTCCTACGTCGAGAACGACCTCACGGAGCTCTACCTCGGCGACGTCCGCTACGCGCGGGACGCGTTCGAGGGCCTGCGGCTGATGGACGCGATCATGGCCGCCAAGCGCGGGGAAACGCCGCTGGTGGACGCCGACGCCGAGCAGAAGCGCCGGGAGCGCAAGGAACGCCGTGAGCGCTCGCTGCGGATCGCCGAAGCGCGCAAGGCCCGCAAGGCGGAGGAGGAAGCGCTCGAAGGCCCGCCGCCGGCGCGCTCGGACGTCGCCACCGACGTCCCGCTGCCGTCCCCGCCGTTCTGGGGCAGCCGGGTGGTCAGGGGCGTCCCGCTCGCCGACTACGCCGCGATGCTCGACGAGCGCGCGACCTTCATGGGGCAGTGGGGCCTCAAGGGCGCCCGCGGCGGCGCCGGGCCGACGTACGACGAACTGGTCGAGTCCGAAGGCAGGCCGCGGCTGCGGTACTGGCTCGACCGGCTGACCGCCGACGGGATCCTGGCGCACGCGGCCGTCGTCTACGGCTACTTCCCCTGCGTGGCCGAGGGCGACGACCTCGTCGTGCTCACCGAGCCCGAACCGGACGCCCCCGAGCGGGTGCGGTTCACCTTCCCGCGCCAGCGCCGCGACCGGCGGCTCTGCCTCGCCGACTTCTACCGGCCGCGCGAGGCGGGGGAGGTCGACGTCGTGCCGTTCACGATCGTCACCATGGGCCAGCCCATCGCCGACTACGCGAACGAGCTGTTCGCCGCGAACGCCTACCGCGACTACCTCGAAGTGCACGGCCTCGGCGTGCAGCTCGCCGAAGCGCTGGCCGAGTACTGGCACTGCCGCGTCCGGGGCGAGCTGACGTTCCCCGGCGGTGTGGCGGTCGCCTCAGAGGACCCGGACGACGTCGAGGACTTCTTCAAGCTCGGCTACCGTGGAGCCAGGTTCTCCCTGGGCTATGGCGCCTGTCCCGACCTCGAAGACCGGGCGAAGATCGTCGCCCTCCTCGAACCGGGCCGGATCGGCGTCAAGCTGTCCGAGGAGTACCAGCTGCACCCCGAGCAGTCGACGGACGCGATCGTCTGCCACCACCCGGAAGCGAAGTACTTCAACACCTGACCTGGAGGGAATCCACTGTGGACGGACTCGGCGCCGTGTTGTGGGACATGGACGGCACACTGGTCGATTCCGAGAAGCTGTGGGACGTCGCGCTCTACGAGACGGCGGAAGCCCTCGGCGGCAAGCTTTCCGAAGAACAGCGGATGACGCTCGTCGGGTCCAACATGGACGACACGGCGGAGTACCTGCTCGAGGTGGTCGGCCGTCCGGTGACCCCGGAGGCGATCGCGTCGACCGGTGACCAGATCCGCCGCCGCACGGCCGGGCTCTTCGACGACGCGCTGCCGTGGCGTCCGGGAGCCCGCGAAGCCCTGGCCGCGGTGCGCGCGGCCGGCTTGCGTTCGGCGCTGGTCACCTCGACCGAACGCGACCTGACCGAGCTGGCGCTGAACACGATCGGCCGCGACTTCTTCGACGTCACGGTGTGCGGCGACGAGGTCGAGGGCCTCAACAAGCCGCACCCGCGCCCCTACCTCAAGGCCGCCGAACTGCTCGGCGTCGACCCGGCCGGGTGCGTCGCGGTCGAGGACTCCCCGCCGGGCACGGCGTCGGCGGTCGCGGCGGGCTGCACGGTGCTGGTCATCCCGAACGACGTGCCGGTCGAGGCGGGGGAGCGGCGCGTGTTCCGCGACTCGCTCGTCGGCGTCGACGTGTCCGCGCTGGCGGCTTTGCTGGGCTGACGCCCATGTCGCATTTCCGCTAGCCCCGGCCGTCGCGCTCGGCGATGCTGGGTCGCGTGCATGAAGACTTCGAACGGTGCGTGCGGGCCGTGCAGGCGAAGGACGCCCGGTTCGACGGGTGGTTCTACACGGCGGTCCTGACGACGAAGATCTACTGCCGGCCCAGCTGTCCCGTGGTGCCGCCCAAGCCGCGGAACATGAGCTTCTACCCGAGCGCGGCGGCCGCGCAGCAGGCCGGGTTCCGCGCCTGCAAGCGCTGCCGCCCCGACGCCAGCCCCGGCTCGCCGCTGTGGAACGAGCGCGCCGACCTGGTGGCCCGCGCGATGCGGCTGATCGCCGACGGCGTCGTGGACACCGAAGGCGTCCGCGGGCTG
>NZ_JAAGNB010001878.1:0-201 GCF_010550475.1 Amycolatopsis sp. SID8362 | reverse complement strand
GGGGAGTGCTCGCTGGCGCTGGCCGGCGGCGTCTGCGTGATGGCCACCCCGGCGCCGTTCGTGGAGTTCAGCTCCCAGGGCGGGCTGTCGGCCACCGGCCGGTGCCGTTCGTTCGCCGAGTCGGCCGCCGGGACCGGCTGGTCCGAAGGCGTCGGCCTGCTCATGCTGGAGCGGCTGTCCGACGCGCGGCGCAACGGCCAC
>NZ_JAAGNB010000138.1:0-6424 GCF_010550475.1 Amycolatopsis sp. SID8362 | reverse complement strand
TCCAGCCCGGCCGCGCCGGCGACGACGTGCGGGCGGCCCTGGCGCAGCACCGGCAGGGCGAGCGCCTCGGCGACGGTCGGGTACATGGCTCCTCGGGTGATCGGCAGGCACAGACTGTACGGCCGGGAGGCAACTGGCGTACACGTTGCCGATGGCGTCCGCGTGGCGCCCGCCCGGAGACTCGGGTGGACGTCCCCCGAGCGAAGGAGCGCACCGCCGTGAGCGACCGCATCAGCCACTGGATCGACGGCAAGCCGTTCACCGGGACCCCCGCGCGCAGCGGCGACGTGTTCGACCCGGCCACCGGCCAGGTCCGCGCCCAGGTCGACTTCGCGGGTGACGCCGAGGTCGAAGCCGCCGTCGCCGCGGCCAAGGCGGCGCTGCCGGGCTGGCGCGGAACGTCGCTGGCGGGGCGGACGCGCGTGCTGTTCGCCTTCCGCGAGCTGCTCTCGGCCCGCAAGCACGAGCTGGCGAAGATCATCACGAGCGAGCACGGCAAGGTCGAGTCGGACGCGGCCGGGGAGATCGCCCGCGCGATCGAGAACGTCGAGTACGCGTGCGGCGCCGCCCAGCTGCTCAAGGGCGGCTTCAGCGAGAACGCCTCCACCGGCGTCGACGTCTACTCGATCGCCCAGCCGCTCGGCGTGGTCGGCGTGATCTCGCCGTTCAACTTCCCGGCCATGGTGCCGCTGTGGTTCGTCCCCAACGCGCTGGCCTGCGGCAACACCGTCGTGCTCAAGCCGAGCGAGAAGGACCCGTCGGCGGCGGTGTTCATCGCGGAGCTGTTCGCCGAAGCCGGGCTGCCCGCGGGCGCGCTCAACGTGCTGCACGGCGACAAGGCCGCGGTCGACGGCCTCCTGGAACACGCCGACGTCAAGGCGATCTCGTTCGTCGGGTCGACGCCGATCGCGCGCTACGTCTACGAAACCGGCACCCGGCACGGCAAGCGCGTCCAGGCGCTCGGCGGGGCCAAGAACCACATGGTCGTGCTGCCGGACGCCGACCTCGACCTCGCCGCCGACGCCGCGGTCTCAGCCGGCTTCGGCTCGGCGGGGGAGCGCTGCATGGCGGTGTCGGTGGTCGTCGCCGTCGACCCGGTCGGCGACGAGCTGGTCGCGAAGATCTCCGAGCGGATGGCGCGGCTGCGCGTCGGCGACGGCCGCGACCCCGAGTCCGAGATGGGCCCGCTGGTCACCAAGGCGCACCACGAGCGCGTGGCGTCCTATGTGGACGCCGGCATCGAGTCCGGCGCGTCACTGGTGGTGGACGGCCGGGGCATCGAGGTGGCAGGCGACGGCTTCTGGCTCGGACCGACGCTGTTCGACCACGTCCGCCCGGAGATGTCGATCTACACCGACGAGATCTTCGGCCCGGTGCTTTCGGTCGCCCGCGCGGCCTCCTACGACGACGCGCTCGACCTGATCAACGCGAACCCGTACGGCAACGGCACCGCCATCTTCACCGGCGACGGCGCGGCCGCGCGGAAGTTCCAGAACGAGGTCGAGGTCGGCATGGTCGGCGTCAACGTGCCGATCCCGGTGCCGGTCGGCTACTACTCCTTCGGCGGCTGGAAGGACTCGCTGTTCGGCGACAGCCACGCCTACGGGCCGGAAGGCTTCCACTTCTTCACCCGCACGAAGGTCGTGACGTCGCGGTGGCCGAACCGCTCGCACGCGGGCGTCAACCTGGGCTTCCCGCGCAACTCCTGAACGCGGCCCGGCTCGCCTCGTCCGCGGGACGGCAGATCATCAGCCGCTGGTCGGTGTCCCCGGCCGGCACGAGGACCTCGAAGTCCACGGCGATCACCCCGGCGCCGGGGTGGCGCAGCACCTTGCTCCCGCGGCCGGTGGCGCGGACGTCCCGCTCGGCCCACAGCCGCGCGAACTCCGCGTTGCCGGCGGTGCATTCGGCGATCAGGCCGGTCAGCACCTCGTCGTCCGGGTGCGCGGCCCACGCCGTGCGCAGGTGGGCCACCCCTTCCCGCACGACGCGTTCGCGGTCCACGTAGTACTCGCGGATCTCCGGGTGCAGCAGGCACAGCCACATCGCGTTCCGCCGCGACGGCGGCAAGGTGCCGAAGTCCAGCAGCAGCCGGGCCATTTCGCCGTTCCAGGCCAGGATGTCGAAGCGGTGGTTCGTCAGCATGGCGGGCAGCGGCGACAGGTCGTCGACCAGCCGCGCCAGCGACGGCACCGCCGTGGTGGCCGGCTCGCCGGTGCCGCGCGGCCGCTGCCGGGCCAGGTCGAAGAAGTAGGCGCGTTCGCCGGCGGTCAGCCGCAACGCCTCCGACAGCGCCTCCACCACGGCCGCCGACGGCCGCAGCCCGCGTGCCTGCTCCAGCCGCACGACGTAGTCGACGCTGACCCCGGCCAGTTCGGCGACCTCCTCGCGGCGCAGCCCCGGCGTCCGCCGAGAACGGCGCACGGGCAGGTCGAAGTCGCGCGGGTCCAGGCGTTCCCGCCGGGTCCGCAGGAACGCGGCCAGCTCCACGGTGGCGGTGCTCATACCCGGGGTCAACCGGCAGGGTGGGACGGCTGTTCCCAGGAAGGTCCTTCCCTTACCGCGGGCCCGCGGCGGGCCGAGGCTGGTGGCCGGAGACGATCACCGAAACCGGAGGACCCCGATGACGCTCACCCTCGACACCTACCGGCTGCTGGGCCGGTCCGGGCTGCGGGTTTCGCCGCTGGCACTGGGCACGGCCACGTTCGGCACCGAGTGGGGCTGGGGCGCGGAGGCGGCCGAGGCGCGCAAGCTGTTCGACACCTACGTCGAGCGCGGCGGCAACTTTCTCGACACGGCGCCGACGTACACCGACGGCAGCGCCGAGCGGCTGCTGGGCGAGTTCGCCCGCGAGCACCGCGAACGCCTGGTGCTGGCGACCAAGTACACGACGCTGCTGCGCCCTGGCGACCCCAACGCCGGCGGCCCGCACCGCAAGAGCCTGTTCGCGTCGGTGGAAACCAGCCTGCGGCAGCTCGGCACCGACTACCTCGACCTGCTCTTCCTGCACGTCTGGGACTTCACGACGCCGGTCGAGGAGATCCTGCGCGGCCTCGACGACCTGGTGCGGCTGGGCAAGGTCCGGTACGTGGCGATGTCCAACGTCCCGGCCTGGGAGGTCTCGCGGATGCAGGCGATCGCCGACCTGCGGGGCTGGTCGCCGCTGATCGCGCTGCAGGTCGAGTACAGCCTGATCCGGCGGGACGCCGAACGCGACCTGATCCCGATGGCGCGCGAGCTGGGCCTCGGCGTGACGCCGTACTCGCCGCTGGGCGGCGGCGTGCTGTCCGGCAAGTACCGCGGTGCGGGCTCCGGCGAGAGCACCCGCCGGAGCTTCAACGCGGGGCTCGGCATGGTCACCGACCGCACGCTCGCCATCGCCGACGTCGTCACCGAGGTCGCGGCCGAGGCGGGGCACACGCCGGCCCAGGTCGCGCTGGCCTGGACCCTGCGGAACCCGGGCGTGACGGCGCCGGTCGTCGGCGCCCGCACGCTCGCCCAGCTGGACGGCAACCTGGGCGCCCTCGCCGTCGAGTTCACGCCGGACCAGCTGGCCCGCCTCGACGAGGTGAGCGCGCTCGACCTCGGCTACCCGCACGACCTGCTCGGCGGTGACCACCTCCGCGCGGTCACCCGCGGTGACCTGGTGATCGAGCCCCGGGCGACGCCGGCAGGACGGTGATCAGCAGCCGGGCCCGCGGGGTCAGCAGAACGGTGTTGTTGCGGTCCGGCTGGACCCGCGGGCCCGTGCCGTAGAGCTGGAACTCCTTGCCGCCCGCGGTCAAGTAGTGGTGCTCGTTCATGCCCTTGCTGAGCCGCGTCGAGAGCACGATCGGGTACTCGCGGTCGGGCCGCTGCCTGCCGAAGTCGTGGGTCCAGCCGGTGATCGCGACCAGCCGCCCGTCCCGGACGTCGGCCAGCCGGCGCCCGCAGACGAACGCCAGCCACGCGGCCAGGAGCAGGAGGGGGACCGCCGTGCCGAGGGCCGCGGCCACCGTGGCCCCGGTGAGCCGGGCGCCGAACCGGGTGTCGATCGTCGAGAGCGGGATGACCACGGCGACGACGAGCGCCGCGACCGCGACGACCGCGGCCAGCCAGAAGGAGCCGTCGAGCACCTTCCCCCGCTGCGAGGGGTGGAGCCTGCCCTGCCGGTTGGCCAGCTCCACCTCCGCCTGCCCGGCCGCGGTCACTCGCCTTCACCCTCCGGGTGTTCCTTTTCGTAGGCCTCCTGGCCTTCGTGGTAGCGGTCGATCTGCTCGTTCTCCTGGCGGCGCCCTTCGGTGGCGACGCCGACGCCGTCGGCGAGGTTGAAGCCGGGGACGCCGCCGCCCTCGCGCCACTCCTTCTGGCTGAGGAAGCTGCGGCCGTCGTCGGACAGCTTGTCGCCGAGCCCTTCGACCTTCTCGCGGCCGGGCACGTGCTCCTTGGCGGCGTCGCTCCACCCCTTGGCCGTCTCCTCGGCGGACTTCGCCTCCTTGCCCGCCTGCTTGAGCTCGTTGGCCCGGCGTTCGATGTTCGCGGCGGTGTCGACGCTCTTGTCCACGATCTTGTCGACGCCCTTGCCCACCTTCTTCAGGGCGTTCGCCGCGCCTTCGAGCGCCGCCTTCGACTTGCCCGCGCCCTTGGCCAGGCCCTCCAGCTTCTCGACGATCTTCGCGATCCGCGTGCTGATCTTCTCGGCGAGGATCCCGCCCTCGACGACCGTGTCGGCGATGAACGCCGCGATCGTGCCGCCGAAGGTGCACCACGACGCCGCCAGCGCGGCCAGCGCCTTGACGATCAGCTCGCCGACGAACGACGAGATCATGTCGCGGATCAGCCCGCGCTCGGTGCCGACCAGCGCCGCGCCGACGTTCATCGCCGTCGACGCGCTGTCGGCGTGCGAAGCCGCTCCGCGCAGGACGCCGACGTAGCTCTCCGCCGTCTTCTGGTACGCCTCGGCGGACCCGCAGTCGCTGAAGGACTGCTGGACCTTCTTGGCCTGCCGCTCGTACTGCTCGGCGGTCTCGGTGAGCTGCTTCGAGATGTTCGCCCAGGTCACGGCCTTGGCGGTGACGGCTTCGGGCTTGCCGGCGAGCTTGTCGAGGCCGTCCTTCAGGAAGCTGATGTGCTCGATCAGCCAGCCGACGCCGGCGCTCGCCAGGGTGCCGAGCGGGTCCATCGCCGCGCCGAGCAGGTCGAGGGCGTCGGTGCCGACGTCCAGCGCGAGGTTGCCCCAGTCGCCGTTGCGGGCGTCGGTGAGCGTGGCCGCGGCGTCGTTGAAGATGCCCGCGCCGCTCGTCTGGGCGTTGACGTTGTCGAGCTCGCCCTTCGACGAGTCGCCCATCCCGCTCCAGAAGCCGCCGCTCGGCTCGCTGGTCGCGACCAGCGGGTTCTCCTGCGTCTCGGTCATGCCGGCAGCTCCTTGCCGATGCCTTCGATCAGGCACTTCGTCGTCTGTTCGTGCTCGGTGAAGGCGCCGTGGGCGGTCTTCACCCGGTCGGCGACCTCGTGCCCGGCGTCGACGGCCGAGCGGAGGAAGTCCTCGGCCTGGCTCGTCCAGATCTGGATCGGCACCGCGAACACCTGCCCGACCAGCCCGAACGCGTCGAAGTCGAGCGCCTGCGCGCTGCCGGCGGCGTCGAGGGCCTGCTGCACCTTGTCCGCGATCTCGCGGATCTCGTCCTCGTGCCCGCCGAGGACGTCGAAGTCGACCTTGAGCGCCATCAGAGCCCCCGGCGCAGGATCGGGCCGCCGAAGTCTTCGTCGTCGTCCGGCCGCGGCCGGGCCGGGCGCACGGGCGGTGGCGGCGGCGGTGTCGCGGGCTCGTTCGCGGCGAATTCCCAGCGCGGCGGCTTTTCCGGTTCTTCGGGCAATTCGGGCGCCGGGATCTGTTCCTGGAGGAAATGCATCGCGTCGCTGTCGGTCCCGATCACCGGCGCCATGATCGCGGTCAGCTGCTGGGCGGCGTCGACCTGCGCGCGCTTGGCGGCGGCGAGGACGGCCTGGGCGAGCCGGGCCCGCGGCAGCTCGTCGGCCCGCGCGCCGAAGGTGAGTTCCTGCAGCGCACCGCTGGTGTTGACGGTGACCGTGACCGCCCCGTCGGGACTCGAGGCGGTCGCCGAGACGTGTTCGAGCCGGGCCTTCGCCTCGGCCGCGCGCCGGGCGATTTCGGGCATTCCGGCCGAAGCCGGTTCAATTCGGTTCACGGCGACCTCGGAAGTCGGGAAGGGCATGCGGATCAGAGGCAGCAAACCGCTTTTCGGTTCCCCCATCAACCCGGGAATTTCATTCGAGAACAGCGCATGGGAATTGATTGGGAATCCCTTTACCTGGCAGCGCGGCCGATCCGCCCCTCCGCGACATGCTCGCGACGCCGGGCAGGCCACGCGGCCAGCCTGCGGCCGGTCACCCGCTCGCCGGACCGGCGGGGCCGGCCCGGCCT
>NZ_JAAGNB010000100.1:0-24274 GCF_010550475.1 Amycolatopsis sp. SID8362 | reverse complement strand
GGTGCTCGTGGCCGACGGCGGGGTCGCGCCCGCCGTGGCCGACGCGGTCCGCCGGACCCCGGGCGTGGCGGCGGCGGTTTCGGTGGTGCACACGCAGGTTCTGGTGTCCGCGCAGGAGTTCGGCGAGCCGACGACCGAGGCCTACGCCGCGCAGGGCGTCACCCCGGAGGGACTCGGCCGCGTCCTGGACCTCGACGTCCGCCGGGGCGACCTGGCCGGGCTCACCGGCGACGCCGTCGCCGTCAGCGAAGGCGCCGCCGGGACGTTCGGCGTGGATCTGGGCGGGACGGTGGTGATGCGCCTCGGTGATGGCACCCCGCACACCGCCCGTGTCGTCGCGGTCTACGGCAACGGACTCGGCTACGGGGACCTGGTGCTGCCGCACGACGTCGTCGCCGGCCACACCACGAGCGGGCTCGACGACGAGATCCTGGTCGCGGGGAGGGTAGCCGCGCTCCCGGCGTTCCCGGAGGTCCACGTCGCCGACCGGCAGGCGTTCGTGACGGCGCGCAACGACGCGGCCGGGGCGCAGTCGGCGGTGAACCTGGTGCTCAACCTCGTGCTGCTCGCGTTCATCGCGATCGCGGTGGTGAACATCCTGGTCCTGGCCACGGCGGCCCGGGTCCGCGAGTTCGCGCTGCTGCGGCTGGTCGGGGCGAAACCGCGCCAGGTCCGCGCCATGGCGCGCGGTGAGGCGGCCGTTGTCGTCGTGGCCGCGATCGTGCTGGGATCGCTGGCCGCGCTGCCGCCGCTGGTCGGCATCAGTCTCGGCCTGACCGGAACGGCGATGCCCACCGTGCCACCACTGGTCTACGCCGGGATCGTCGCGGCCGCCGCCCTCGTCGGCTGGGGCGCGATCGCCGTCCCGACCCGGTTCGCCCTGCGCCCGGCCGCCGTCGCAGCGATGCGTGTCGGCGAATGACCGTTCGTGTCCGAGAAAGGAAAGGCAATACTGTGCAAGGGAAAACCGGAGTACGCCGCCTGATCACGCGCTACCCGCTCACCAGTTTCTTCACCCTCGCGTTCGCGTTGAGCTGGATCGCGTGGACACCGTACGTCCTGGGCCGCAACGGTCTCGGCGTCGAGCCGGACTTCTCCTTCCCGGAAATCGCGGGCACGACGCAGCTGCTCGGCGTGCTGCCGGGCGCCTACCTCGGCCCGATCCTGGCGGCGTTCCTCGTCACGGCGGCCGCGGAGGGGCGGCCGGGCCTGCGGCGCTGGGCGGGCCGGCTGCTGAAGTGGAACGTGAACTGGCGCTGGTACATCGGCGCGATCCTCGGCGTCCCGGCGGCCCTCATCCTGACCGGCGTGGCCCTGAGCGGCGGCGACGTCCACGTGCCGGGTGCGGCGGTGTTCGTGGCGCTGGTGCCGGGCCTGGTGTTCCAGATGGTGACGACGGGCCTGGCCGAGGAGCCGGGCTGGCGTGACTTCGCGCTCCCCTACCTGCAGCCGAAGTTCGGCCCCCTGCGCGGAACGCTGCTCCTCGGCCCGCTGTGGGGCCTGTGGCACCTGCCGCTGTTCTTTTCGGAGTGGGGCCACTGGCCGGACGTGACGGTCTGGACGATCGTGGAGTTCGTCGCGACGACAACGCTCTTCAGCATCCTGATGACGTGGGTGTTCAACCGCAGCGGCCAGAGCCTCCCCATCGCGATGCTGGTCCACACGGGAGTGAACAACACCATCTCGGTCGCGTGGGCGGACGTGTTCCCGAACGCGGACGCGAACGACGTGGCCCTGGTGTTCCTGGCGGCGTCGGGCATCGCCGCAGCGGTGGTGCTGATCGCGACGCGCGGGCGGCTGGGGTACCGCTCCGAAACGGTGACGCCGCCGACGCGCACGACAACCCGCGCGGGCGGCTGACGACGTCTCGCGTGGTGAAGCCCCGGTCGGACGCGGCCTGGGCTTCACCGTGCCGGGTCACGGCGGCGAGCGTCCGGATACCGAGGGCCGCTGTGACGTCCTCTACGCGATGCTCCGCAACGGCACCCACCCGAACCAGCTCCCGCCGCGGCTTGACAACCGCATAGGGAGACCCCCGCCCGGCCTCGAACCCTCCGGATAGTCGGGGCGGGTCGGCTTCAGTCAACATCCACCTTGCGTGCCGCGGCCCACTGCTCGATTTCCGGTCTGCGGCCAGGAGCCGTGAACCTGGCGAAGGCGCCGCGGGAGCTCCTGTACGAGCTGTTCGACGTCACCCGACTCAGGCGTCCACGTCCACGGTCCGGGCCATGGCATCCACATAGCAAAAAGCTCGGCTGACCTGAGTCAGCCGAGCTTGAGTGGTAGCTGTTGTACCCCCGACCGGGTACGAACAGCAACCACCCGCCCGAGCAGCGCTCTGACCTGCAGATCTCCGCGACTTTGACGCTAGTCGAGTTCGGTCGCCGCCGACGGGAGGGGTCGCGGTGAAGGGCTCCAGTGGCGGCCTGCCGCTGGGGGTCCAGTGCTTGTGCACGGGCCTCGTCGCCCTCGGTGCGGCCTTCGCCTCCTACCGGCACGGACTCCAGTTCGCCCTGCGCTTCGGCGCGGACGAGACGACGGCCTGGATCTGGCCCCTCATCGTCGACGGCCTCCTGACCATCGCGACGGTCGAACTCTGGAAGTCGGGCGCGGGGAGCCGCTGGCAGGCCTGGCTGGCCTTCGTCTTCGGCGTGTCGCTCTCCCTCTGCGCGAACATCGCCTCCGCCTCGTCACTCAGCGCGTTCGGCATCATGGTCGCCGCCTGTCCACCCCTGGCCTTGCTCTTGGCGGTCGAGTTGCTCAATCGGTCGCTCAAGCACCACCGGGCGACGACGGCGTCGGTCACACCGAGCCAGGAGCCCCGCTCGACGGAGGTCTCCACGCGGTCGGACGAGCCCGAGGAGCAAACCGCCGAGCAGCGGATGTGGGCCTTCTACGAATCGGAATGCAGGCGGGGACGCACACCCACCGGCGCGGACCTCGACCGCGTGGCCGGCACGCACAACTACGGCCGTCGCATCCTGCGCAAGTGGCGTGCCGCCGGCCACCTGGCCACGAACGGGCAGCTGGTAGCCGATCCTTCGGAGCCGGTCGGAACGGGTGTGGGTGGCGATGGCTGATCCCGCACTCTCCAGCGGTGCTCGGCGTTCCGGCCTGACCGAACACCTGCATGTTTCGCGTGTCGCCACGCCGGCAGCCGACGATCGAGGCCGAAATCAACCGGTTGCGGCTGCTCGTTCAATGCGACGTGCGCCTCCACCCCGAGCCCGGATGACCTGCTCGATCGAATCCACGCGTGCCTTTTGGTGGCGGACCGCATCCTGGCCGGCGCATGGCGCGTTCCTCAGTGCGAACGACTCGGGCTGGCTCGACCTGCCCGGACACGTCCGCTTGCCTCTCGACACGAGCCCGCCGGCCTCGGGCAAACCTGGTTGTCCTGGTCAACTCCTTTTGCCGTGGACGCGCACCCTGGCCGGCGGGCGATGTTCCGGCGTGGCACCCGGCTGTTCTGGCCGGTGGGGTCGAGGAAGCGGCGCCAGTCCGGACCCAGCCGCGACGCGTGTCGGCCGACGGGTCGGCGCGGAGATCTTGTTGCCCCGGCGGCGATTTCGGTGACCATGCTGGGGCCGAGTGTTCCACTGCCGGCCTGGCTGCTCGATCCGGGCCACCTCCGCGGGCTCGCAATGGCCTGGTGGTGCGGGATGCTGGGCCAGCCGAACTGGCCGACCTCGCCGTGGCGCCTGTTAGCGGTTGCCCCGTTGGACGCGCATGGGCGAGATACCCATCTCGGTGGCGACGTGGGCGCCGGACGGGTCCGGCAACGCTGCGCGAGCCGGCGACAACCCTCGACTAGGCGTCGCCATCAAATTCGACCGGGCGGTCAGCGAAGGCCTTGAGCGTCGCGGGGTTCTCGATACAATTCCGAAGGTGCTCGCGGCGGGCGGTAGGCACTATTCCCGCAACATCAGCGAGGAAGTCACGCGCAACGGGGCCGAACCCAACTTCATCCGCCTGAATCAGGAATGCACTTGAGAACTGATCCCAGGACTGGTTCGGCTGGTCGTACAGAGCAAGCAAGTACGTGTCACAGAAATTATACCAGTCGTCCGCGTCGTAAGAGAACGTGAGCGGTTCGTCGGATTCAGAGGCGGAGGCTTGAAGAGGAGCAGCGATGGGCTCGGGCACGTAGTCGATGCGTCGCGGTGGCTTTAATTTTCCTCTACACAATGGGCAGACATCCCGCCGAGCCCGGTAACCCCAAGCAGCTATGCAATCCCAGTGGAAATAGTGGGGATTCTGATACGCAGGATTCCCGCAGGCAGATTGAGCGATCCGACTGTCCAGCACGAAGAGATTCAGACAAATGGAGCAAGTGCCGGATTCGTGTATCTCACCGCCATACTCGAGCGCTTCGTAATCCGGCGGAACCTCGGGTTCAGGTGCGACGGCGACCACGCTGGGATCGAGAACTTCCGGAGGAACCGGTTGCCAGCCGCCCTCTCCATTTCCCCCGATGCTGATCTCGTTCCCGTCGTCGCTGGCGACCTCTGACACAGCGTCGTCGTCGACAGCGGGCACGGGCAGGCCGTACTGCTCCAGGGTCGCCCGGAATGTATTGACCATATTATTGAGGTACGTGCGTCGCGCATTAACAGGAATCGCAAGACTGTATAGCATCAAGGCCTGAGCACGTTCTCCGAAGCTTCCATTCTCAGCCTCAGCCATGAACCGTTCGTAGAACTGGTTCCAAGTTCCGCCGCCGGTGCCGCGCCACGCAGGCAATCGCCTGATACAGAATTGGAACCAGGCGACATCATGCTGTCCAAAAGGCATCGATTCCTCTTCGGCATCGTTCATATGCACGACAGCTTCGGGATACTCGGACGGCAAACCCGAGTCGGGAACTGCATCGACGTCGGATGACGGACCGTAACTCCGGCAACCACTGACGTATTCGTCATAGAATTGGACCCGCTGCGCGTTGTCCGCCAACCCTGTCAGCCCGTCGGCCAACTCTTGGGCCAAGCCGCCAAAGCCCCTTTGGCCAGCCTCGAACACGAACCCCGCGGAGTACCTAGGCCAGGATTCCTCGGATCGATCCCATCCGGGCAAGTGCACCGCGCAGAAGGTGAACCACGCGGTCTGATTGTTCTCGTTCAACAGAGTGGACTCGGCCGGTGTTTCGTACACGGCCGCGTCGTAGTCGGAATCGCTTGGTGCTGAGTCGTCGCCGGAATCGTTGTCGTCGGCCTCGTAGAGTTGAGGTTGGTACGCGATCTGTTCGAACTCGTCGCTCGCGATGAATGCGTCACGATCGGCATCATCCGCTATCGCACTGAGCCGGATTCGCAAGGCCTGAGCAACTGGAGCATCGCCATCAAGGCCCAGTTGCTCAAGGAAGTCCCCAAAGTGCACGCCCCAGTCGGTCGCTGCTTCGAATTGGCGCAACCGCCTCAGTCTCAGCAATGGCTCGGAAATCCAGGCCCTTATCTGATCCACGCCGGTGGTCATAAACCCTCCAAGGCGGCCTGCCTCATCTCACTTACATTGACTTGGGGTTGCCCCGCCTCTCCGGACCAATGTCAGCGCGTGCCGCGCCGGCGGCGTCGGACGATAATGAGGGCCAAGGTCCCGACCAGCAGCATGGGCAGTGCCCAATAGAGAAGAGTTCTGACCTCGACTCCGGTTTGAGCCAATCCCGCCTGGCGGTTGGCGGCCTGACCAGCAGCGCCGGTACCCGACCCGCCCGAATCGGTGGCGACGCCTGTCGCGTCCGAAACGACGATGGTGCCCGTGCTGCCCGGGGTAGTCGGCGGCGTGGGGCCGACCGGGACAGTCGACGATGTGGAGCTAGTCGACGGCGGGGAGCTGCTCGAGGTAGTCGACGTCGTCGCGGTGGACTCCCACTGCGCGTACAGGAACAGGTCGCTGGTGACGGGCGTGGCGGTGAAGTCCCGCCACTCCGTGCCACCAGTCGGCTCAGTGAACCATCCTTTGAATGTGTAATTCGTCTTGGACAGTTGTTCCGTGGGTTTGGTGGCATAGCATCCCGAGGCGACGGGCTGCGTCGCCGGGGTCGGCGTCCCGCCGGTGGGGGCGAACGTGACCGTATACTGCGTTTTCGCGTACAGGGTCACGTTGTTCGTGTCAGCGGTTCCGTCCCCATTATGGTCAGCGTTAGCCGGTTCGACCGTCTTCGGCCCGAATACCGCTGGCGCTTGCAGATCCGTTCGGTCGGTTACGACCTGCCCGGCGCACGTGTTAGTGCTGTACCACGCCTGCCCGGACGGCGGTGCGGGCAGCGGGACCTGGGCGTCGACGTAGCTGGCGGCGAGCACCTGCGACAGGCTGTTCGGCTGGCTGGGTGAGTAGCCGACCAGGAACGCGTGATGCTCGATGTACGCTTTGCTGTAGTCCACGGTCCCGCCGGTCAGACGGATCGTGCCGTCGTTGGTCACATGAGCTGTACCGGTCATTCGGGTGTTGATGTTGATGAGCCCGGTGTTCGTCAGAGTCCCGTAATTGGTCTGAATCCCGGTCAGCGTCAACGTGCCGCCGTTGGACACCGTCCCGTAGTCGACGGCACCGTTACTCCCGACCACCGCGTTCGCGTGATAACCCGACGTCGCGTTCACGACCGCGCCGGCACCGATCGCAACCGTGCCGCCGGCACCGCCGACGATAGTCTTCGTAGGGTCACTTTCGCTGAAGCCGCCACCGCCGATACCGGCGCCTCCGACCTGGGTGCCGGTACCAGCGTTGGGGCCAGTGTAGCTACCGCCCGTGGCGTTCACGGTGCCGCCGTTGATCGTGACCGTGCCGACAGCACCCGGGGTCAACTGTTTGTCGCCATCGAAGCCGTCACCGCCGCCACCGCCGATACCACTGCCACCGCCGTCGCGGCCGTTGCCGCCGATTGCCCAGACCGCGCCACTGTTGATCGTGACCGTACCGCCGGCCTCTCTGTGGCCGTTCCCGCCGATGCCGGCGCCGCTGCCATCACCACCCAAAGCCCACAAGTTCCCCGGACCGTTGATGATGAGTGTTGCCTCGGGCGTCCGGATGCCTGCGCCCTCGCCATTCCCCCTGAGGAAGAGGGAGTGCCCGTTGAGCTCGAGGGTAACGGGCCCATCCGCCCCATTCGCCCCATCCGCATTCGAAATGTTCAGGCCCGCGCCCTTGTCATCCCAGTCATTGTTCGCGATGTCGGCACACAAGGTTACGGTGTCGCCACCGGACGGCACGTTGTGGACAGCGTCCCTCAGGCTCGAAATGTCACTGACGCACGTCGCCGCAGCCAGCGGCGGTGCAGCGACGAGTGAAGCCGCACCCAACACGAGCGCGGCCGCGGCGGCCGCAGTACCGCGGGTAATTCCCGCGCGCCAGGTCTGCCCTGGCGCACCGCCGTATTCGTGAGACAGACTCCGTCGCCCATCAACAGTACGCCCGGTCTTCATTGAGGTTGTCCCCTCTCGTAGCCGCCAACCCCTCGGAGCCGCGAATGAGTCCCGGCACACACGTCCTGACACGGTTGTCAGATGAAGCGCAGCACGCCTGTCGCCTGACAGTATCTGTCAGATTCTGCAAATCGCCACGATCAGGCGTGCATGACGACGACTACCAAGACGTGCCCACGAGGGCACCGGAGACTGTCCAGTGAACCAGGTGCGCGGCAACGGCCCGCCCTGGCCGGCACGATCGGGGCGATGTGGTCACGGCCAGGACGGGCGGCCTCGATCGGGATCGCGGTCAGGAGCCCACGAACGTTCAAGGTCAAGACGACGGTCGTCGATCCGACCCCGCCGTCCACGCGGACAGCGACAGACGCAACCCGGCAAGTGCCGAGCGACGACACCTCTGACCATATCAGCACCGAGATGGTCGCCGAGGCCGCCGTGGCGGCAGATGCCGTGGCACGAACCTGCATACCGACCGAGGCGGGGGAACACACGGCGCACCTGACTGCGAAGGCGTACTTGCCGAACGGGCTGCGCCGATCGATTCCACGACAGCCTGCGGCGGCACTCTGCGATCGGGATGCTCGCGTCCGACATCTACGGGCGCGATGGCTCCGCGGCAGTTCAGACAATTTTCACGTTCGTCTCATCGAGCATCGCCCGCGTCTCAACTGCGAATAGGTGGCCCTGACCAACCCGGTACGCCCACATCACCATGTCCGTGCTCGCGCACGCCGTTGTCTTGAAAGGCGACCGACAAAACGCGGTGGCAACTCACTCACCCAACTGCCACCGCAGTACTGGGGCCCGAGCCGTCCGGGTCAGCGGTCGCCCAGTGCGCGTCGCACGCGGCGGAGTGAGCTGAACCGCGCGCCGGGTTCGGAGCCCGTGTCACCTGAGCCCGCCCCGTCTGAAGCCGTCTGCCGCGGACTGCTGTGCGCCGCAGGGTAGACCCTGCGTGCGATCTCCCGTTTGAGCCCCCGCTGCCGGCTCAGCACCCCTGCCGGGAATCCGGACGGCGCCGGCGGTTCGACGCTCGACGGCAACGGCTTGCCGACCATCGTCCACGGCGAACCCAGTGCCAGCAGGGATTGGTGCTTGCTCGCGTAGAAGTCGGAGTGGACGCTGATCGCGACACCGCCCGCGCCGTGCGCCGCGACCAAGTGCGGGTGGAACCGCGTCGACAACCACGTCTGACCTGCCGCGACAGGAAGCCCTTCCGTCCATACCTCCTGGAACGGGTAGAACCGCGCACCGGGTACGGCGTGCTCGAAAAGCGCGTACACCTCACGATCGGCCCGCGGGATGCCTTCGACGATCCCGAGATCCTCCGGCTTCACGTCCTGGGAGCGCAGCCACGACAACACGAACGCGGCCAGTTCCTCGGTGCCGAACTCACTGGTGTCCGACTGCGCGCACACCATGTACTTCGGGACCGGACGCCGGTCGATGAGGACTTGGTCGATGGCGAGAAGAACGTCGTCACCGCCGTGCGTCACCCCGGCCGCAGCACCGCCGAGCAGTTCGGCGGACGGCTCGTCGCGCACGTCCACCACGTCGAACCGCTCAGTGAGCGAGCGCAGCAACGGTTCGGTGTGCGGGGCGGGAGGCCAGACACCCTGGCCGGTGGCCGCGACCCTGGTGTACGGCTGCGCTGCGGCCACCGCGCCGGCGAGCAGCCCGATATGCGTCGGCCACACCCCGGCGAGATAGCCGCCGCCGATCACGTGAATCACGTCGACGTCGCGCAGCAGTTCGATCCCGGCACCCCACCGCGGTGCATGGCCGGAATCGCGTACCGCGTGCTGCACCCACGCCGCGACGTCCCACGGGCGTCCCGACGGCGCGGCCTCGGACAACCGCCACAACGTGTCGACGTAGTTGACCCTCGGATGCGGTGTGCCCAGCAGCAGCCGTGCGTTGCCCGGTGCCTGACAGTCCAGCCAGACGTCGGCGTGCGGGGCGATCTCCGCCAGGTATCGCAGCCAGATCGACGCGATCAGCTCGTCACCGTAGTTGGGCCAACCGGCCGCGCCGATCAGGTAGTAGCGGGGCCGGTCACGGTCGTCGGGCGTCACTGCGTGGTCTCTCCTGCTCAGCCGCGCGCCCGGCCTGCCTCGGCGCTTGAGTTGCTGGCTACCAGCACACTCCGTGCCTGACCTTCGCGCCAGGCGCCCGGGTTCAAACACGGGTGCACGTCCGACTGCCCTGAAGTGCATAGGACAGCTTGCGCGGTCGAGCGGCCGGGCCGGGTGGCGTCCTCGTTCGTGATCGGCCTCACGGCGCCAGCGGCCAACCCGGCAGAGAAGTCGGACGTCTGTACTCAGACAGTTTCAGTCGGGCCATCACAGGAGTTGAACGTGGACCACGACCAGCGCCGGACGCCGCCCGCGCGCCGCCGCCGGCCACCGGCACGTCCGGACGCGGCAGCACGGTCTCTGGCGTCGGCGCCGACGGTACGGATCCGCCCGGTCGACCCGCCACCCGCTGCCGACCGGGCACGGGGCGCTGGGCGCGGAAGTGTGCTGAAGCTGACAGGGCGGATCGCGGTCGGCGTGGTGTCGTTGCTGGTGCTGACCGGCACCGGGATCGCCTCGACCATGCTCACCCAGCTCACCAGCGGGTTGAGCACCTCGGACGCCCTGGACTCCACCGGACCGAAGTCGACGGGAAAGGACCAGAACATCCTGCTGATCGGGCTGGACTCCCGCAAGGACCAGGACGGCAACCAGCTGCCACCGGAGATCCTCGACCAGCTGCACGCCGGGGACGGCACCGAGGGTGGCTACAACACGAACACACTGATCCTCATGCACATCCCCGGCGACGGCGGCAAGGCCGCAGCCGTGTCCATCCCGCGCGACGACTACGTCCCGGTACAAGGGATTCCCGGCTACCCCAACGCGAAAATCAAGGAGGCGTACGGACTCGCGAAGTTCTACGCCGAGCGGGACCTGGCCAAGCAGGGCATCACCGGTGCCGAGCTGGAGCACAAAGGCCGTGAAGCGGGCCGGAAGAAGACCCTCGAGACCGTGCGGAACTTCCTGGACGTGCCGATCGACCGGTTCGCCGAGATCAACCTCGCCGGCTTCTACGACCTCGCGACCGCGCTCGGCGGGGTCGAGGTGTGTCTCAACCACGCGGTGAAGGACCGCTATTCGGGCGCGGACTTCCCGGCCGGGCGCCAAACGCTGAACGGATCGCAGGCACTGGCGTTCGTGCGACAGCGGCACGGTCTGGACAACGGCGATCTGGACCGCACGCACCGGCAGCAGGCGTTCATCGCCTCCGCGGCGCACAAGCTGCGCAGCGCGGGAACCTTCACCGATCTGGGCAAGTTGCAGGACCTGGTCGACACGGCGAAGAAGGACGTGGTGATCTCCGCCGGATGGGACGTCCTCTCCTTCGCGCAGCAGGCGCAGAGCCTGACCGGCGGCAATCTGGTGTTCACCACACTGCCGATCGCGGGATTTCAGAAGGTCAACGGGCAGGACGTGAACAAGGTCGACGTCGAACAGGTACGGACCGCGGTCCGGACCGCGTTCGGGATGGTCACTCCGCCGACGACACCACAAGTGTACGCGTCGGCGACGATCGACGTGCGTAACGCGACCGGGCAACGCGGGCTGCCTGCGGCGGTGACGCAGGCGCTGAGCCCGTACGGATTCCGCGCCGGCGCAATGGAGAGCGCCGCTTCCGGGAAGTCCTCAATCGCCTACGGACCCGGCGCGAAAACCGATGCCGCCACCGCCGCCACGCTGCTGGGTGGCTTGCCGGTTGTCGCGGACTCCCGCGTGCCAGGCGGGCACGTGCGGATCCTCCTCGGGGCCGGGTATGTCCTCCCGGCCGCTCTCGGCCCGCACGGCGCCGACGCGCCTCCCGGTTCCCGAAGCGCCACGGCATCGTCAGAGAGCCGCTCGACCGGCGATCCGGAACCACCGGCGTACGGCTCGCAGGGCGCAGCTGTCGACGGCGGCGGCATTCCCTGCGTCAACTGAGGTGCGAGAACCGACCGGCGGCGGCCCGACAGCTCAACCAGGCTCGGGCAGTCCCGTGGGCAGCCGATCGTGTCCGTGACGTATCCCTTTCGGACGCGTCCGATCGGCCGCTGTGCGCGCAAGCTTGACCGTGCCGCGTCCGGGACGTCTCAGGAGGTAACGCGCGTGACCACCATCGTGAAGGGACACGGGGGAGATCCGGACGGTGACGACACCTTTGTTCCCGACGGTCAAACGGTCCGAACCTACACCGCGCACACCGTGAACCTGGACCAGAGCATCTCGTTGTTCGCGATGCTCGATGGGGCAGGCCAGCCGGGCAGGAAGATCACCGGACCGATCAAGAACTACCAGCTGGCGCGGCAGGACGACAAGCTCGTCGCCCAGTGGACCGCGCTGGCGGCCGACAGCAACGCGGAGATCCTGTGGGTGGGATCCGACCTCCGGCACGATATCCGGTTGTGTGGGCACGACAACCCCGGTCGGACGACGGAACTTTGCTACGAGGCGGGCGAACACACCTGCCTGGACGGAACCACCCGGGAACATGCCACCCCCAGGGAGGTGGTGGAGCCTCGCTGCGAGAGGTTGGGACGGCACATCTGCTCGGGTGTGCTCGGCCACCTGCCACCTGAGCGGGTGGATGACATCGTTCTGGTCGCCTGTCTCGGCGAAGCGCCCACCTTCCGAAAAGGGCTTCCCGGCCAGCGTCGAGGGAAAGCGTACAACGACATCGAAAAGCCCGAGCTGCACGTCGATACCGACTACGACTTCACCCGGGCACAGTTCGAAGGACAACCGGTCCGGCGGAATCCCGCCACGTCCTCTGCTGCGGCTGTCCCCGTCGACCCCGTCGACCCCGACGATGCCCCCGTGGCCTACGTGTGGCGCCGGATAGGGAAACGACCCGCCGACCGGGCAGCGATCGCCGAGGCGGAAGCCTACGTCGACCGACTTCCACCAGCGACGACAAGCCTGCTGCTCACCTATCCGGACATAGTGGACTGGCTGAATGCCCGCTGGGTCAAGATCTATGCCGAGCAAAACCAACTGGATCAGCTCGTCGGCCAGCTGGCCTCGTACATTGCCCGAATCTGGAAGGTCATGAATTGGCTGGAGCAGGTGCCCTGGTACGGAGATATCTTCGATCGAGCCTGCCTCAGCGACCGGGACGAACTATGGCGGAGGGTCAATGCGCTTGAGGACGGCGTCGCAGCAGAGCTGAAGAACGCAATAGTAGTGGGTCGAGAGGCCATGCTGTTCGACCCGCCGTCAGCTGCTCATGCCTCCTCGGGCATTCCTGCCTGGGAGGGGGCCCAGATGGTTTACGAAGCCGCACGAGACGGCGATCTACCCTACGCGTTCGAGCTCCTGGAAGCGGGGGTTGGCGTGCCGGGGAGCGTGCTCGATCAGTTCGTCACCAAACCCGGCTACGGTCAAACCCTCGACACCGCCGCGCAGCAGAATCTCGCCGAGTTCTGGGAACGCTTCTCCAACGCCAACCCAGCGGTGCAACAGGGACTGCTGGGACGCGACGTGTTGCGCGAACTGCTGGACCAGCGGTTCTGGACCCTGTTGACATCCGGCAACGCCGCACAGGCCGAAACCGACATCGACGGCCTGCCCGAAGAAACATGCGCCGCCCTCTTTCCCACCAGCACCTGGCTCAGCGCCTGGCAATGCGTACGCACCATGACCTACTACGCCAACCAAGACGATATCGACCAACTGTTCCAGGCGCTGCGGGACAGCGCGGGCGACTTCGACATCGTCCTTGACATCATCAACACCGTCCCCGCCTACCGCCAGGCACTCGACGAAACCGCCGGCCGCAACAACGACAAGTTCGCCGCCGAGCTCCAAAACGCCGACGAACCCATCGGCGACAAACTACGGGAAAACTTCAGCTGGGCGACCTGATCACACAGCATCGATCGGTGTTGTTCATGTCGCATCCGGGTCGACTGGCGCCCGCTCCCCCGGCCGCAGTGGCGTGACGTCGAGACCACGCTGGCATTCCGCGGCGACCACGGTGCCGGCCCGGGACAGGTCTTCGCCGAACCCGGCGTCGAAACTACGGAGCGTCCGCAGATCCTGCAGCGGCTTGCGCAGTTGAGTCAGCTCCGGGCCCAGCTCGTCCTGCACTTGCTCGTGAACGGTTGCGGCGAAGGTGCGAACCTTGCGCGCGCTCTCGGCCAGCCAGCGGACGGTTTCCGGGAGCTGTTCCGGGCCAAGAATGAACAGACCGGCGACCAGCAGGATCAGCAAATGTTCCAGGCTGAGACCGAACACGCCTGATCACGCGGCCAACGCGCCGTCGATCTCGTCACGCAGCTGCTGCGAGGCGTCGGCGTAGGTCCGGGCGACGGGTTGGAACAGGCTGCCGTTGACGAAGATCGCCGGGGTTCCCGTGACACCGGCCTTCTCGCCGTCGGCCTTGTCCTGGTCGATGCGCTGCCGCACGGCCGGCGACGCCATGTCGCTGCGGAACTTGGCCAGGTCGAGGCCGATCTCCGCGGCGTAGCTTTCGAACTTCGCCTGAGCTCGGACGGTGTCGTCGCTGACGTTCCGGCCGTCGGCCATGAGCGCCCACGCCGGGAAGTCGCCGTAGAGCTTGCTGAACATCGGCTGGTACTTGCCCTGCAGCGACGCCGCTTCGGCCGCCTTCGCGGCAGGCTCGGCCAGCGGGTGCATCTCGAGCGGGAAGTTGCGGATCACGAAGGTGATCTTGCCCGCGTAATCCTGCTCAAGGGACTTGGTGATGTTGTGGTAGAACGACACGCAGGCCGAGCACTGGTAGTCGAGGAACTCCACCACGGTCACCGCATTGTCCGGCGACGTCGTGAGCGAGTTGCTGTCCGGGCGCCACAGAACGTCCGCCGTGACCTCGCCCGCGCGCTGCGACGGAGTATCCGAGCCGCTACGGTTGACCAGCAGCACAGCTCCGATGACGAGGACAGCGACGACGAGCACCGCGATCGTCACCCGGGCATTCGCCGACATCCCCTTTTTCGCGGTCATCACAGACTTCTTCTTCGCCATCAGTTGTGCTTCTCCTTCGTTTGGGAACCTTCGAACGAACGCAGCCGCAGGCTGTTGGACACCACCAGCACCGAGGACAGCGACATGGCCGCGCCGGCGATGAGGGGGTTGAGCAGGCCGAAGGCCGCGAGTGGCAGGGCTGCCACGTTGTAGCCGAATGCCCAGACCAGGTTGCCGCGGATGATCCGCAGTGTCCGGCCGGCTAGCCGGATGGCGTCGGGAACCACCCGGAGGTCGTCGCGGACCAGCACCAAGTCGGCCGAACGCAACGCGATGTCGCTGCCGCGTGCCATGGCCATGCCGAGATCGGCGGTGGCCAGCGCGGGGCCGTCGTTGATCCCGTCGCCCACCATTGCCACCCGGGAGCCGGTGGCCCGCAGCTCGTCGATCAGGCGGGCCTTGTCGGCGGGCAGTACACCGGCCCGGACTTCGTCGACGCCGATCTCGGCGGCGACCGCCCGGGCGGCGGCTTCGTGGTCACCGGTGAGCAGCACGGTGCGGAGCCCCTGCGCCCGCAGCGCGGTCACGGCCGCCGCGGCAGAGGGCTTGACCACGTCCCGGACCTCGAGCAGTCCGATGAATTCGCCATCGACCGCGATCAGCACGGGCACGGCTCCGGCGGCCTGGATGGACTCGACGTTCTCAGCGACGGCGATGCCACGATCACCGAACAGCCGGGAACTTCCGACGAGGACGAGGTGACCGTCCACAGTGGCTTCGGCGCCGAGTCCTGGCAACGCGGTGAACGCGCTGATCTTCGGCAGGACGGGCAGTTCCGCGCGAGCGGCAGCCACGACGGCGGCCGCGATCGCGTGCTCGGAGCCGGCTTCGGCAGCACCGGCGAACCGCAGCAGGTCACTTTGACCGCAGCCGGGCGCCGGGCGCCAGCCGGTTACCGTCATCCGGCCCGTGGTCACGGTGCCGGTCTTGTCCAGTACGACCGTATCGACCTTCCGGCTGGCCTCGAGCGCGTCCGGTCCCTTGATCAGGATGCCCAGCTGGGCACCCCGGCCCACGCCGGCCATCAGGGCGGTCGGAGTGGCCAGGCCGAGCGCGCACGGGCACGCGATGATCAGCACGGACACCGCGGCGGTGAAGGCGTCTCGCACCGGGTGCCCGGTCAGCAGCCACCCGCCGAACGTCAGCAGCGCCAGCACCAGCACGACCGGGACGAAAACCGCGCAGATCCGGTCGACCAGCCGCTGGACCGCCGCCTTGCGCGCCTGGGCCTGCTCGGCGAGCGCGGTCATCTGCGCGAGCTGCGTGTGCGTGCCGACCGCCGTGGCGTGCACGACCAACCGGCCCTCGCGGTTCACGGAGCCGCCGATCACCCGGTCACCCGGGGCGACCTCGGCGGGTACCGGCTCGCCGGTGACCGCGCTGACGTCCACAGTAGATCGTCCACTTTCGACAACGCCGTCAGCGGCGAACGCCTCTCCCGGCTTGACGACGAACCGGTCTCCCACGGTCAGTTCGCCCACCGGCACCATCCGCTCGGCACCGTCCCGCACGACGCGGACCGCCTTCGCGGCGAGAGCGTCCAACGCGGCCAGCAAACCGGCCGCGTTGCGCCGCGATCGGCTCTCGAAGTAGCGCCCGGCCAGCAGGAAGGTGGTGACGCCGGCGGCGACGTCGAGATAGATCGCATCGGCGCCGGCCGCGGTCGGCCCGAAACCGACCCAGTAGCCCGGCTCGTGGCCGCCGAACAGCGTCGCCCAGGCTGACCAAGCGAACGACGTCAGCACCCCCAGGGACACCAGGGTGTCCATGCTGGACGAGCGATGCCGCAGGTTCCGCAGCGTCGCCCGGTGGAACGGCAGCGCCGCCCAGAAGACCACCGGCACCGCCAGCGCCAGGCACAGCACCTGCCAGCCGGGGAACCGCATCGACGGCACCAGCGCGAGCGTGATCGAAAGATCGCCCAGCGGCATCGCCAGCAAGGCCGCGACGATCAACCGCCGGCGCAGATCGCGCACCCGGTTCAGCGTCAGGTCCTCGTCGTTTTCGGCGCAGACGCGGGCGCCGTACCCGGCCTTGCGGATGCGCTCGACCAGCACGTCGTCACCGAGCCCGCCGGGGACCTGCACGGTGGCGCGTTCGGTCGCGTAGTTCACTGAGGCGCGGACGCCGTCGAGTTTGTTGAGCGTGCGTTCGACTCGCGCCGAGCAGGCGGCGCAAGTCATGCCGGTCACGTCCAGGTCGACCGTCCGGACGCCGTCGATGTCCGGGGCAGCGGTGGTCACGTGTTCTCCTTGATCCGGCGGTCCGCCAGTTCGGCGAGCATCGCGTTGTAGGCGTCGAAGTCGGCTTCCCCGTTTCGGTCGGCCCGGCGGGCGCGGCGTTCGTCGTCGCGCGCCCACTGCACGAGCAGGGCGACCACCACGACGACCATCGGGATTTCCCCGCCGGCCCAGGCGATCCCGCCGCCGAGGCGCTGGTCGGTGAGCAGGTCACCGACCCACGGCAAGTCGAGATAGTGGTAGTAGGTGTAGGCGAGCACCGTCTGCTTGCTCATCAGGATCACGCCGAAGAAGGCGTGGAACGGCATCACCGCGAACACCATGCCCAGCCGTGCGAGGTGCGGCACCTGCCGGGGCGTCCGGTCCACGCCGACCGCGACCCAGGCGAACAGGTAGCCCGTCACCAGGAAGTGCGCCTTCATCAGCTGGTGGGCCCAGTGGTAGAGCATCGCCTCGCCGAACAGGCCCGAGAAGTACAACGCGTAGAACGACCCGGCGAACAGGACCGCGACCACGGCCGGGTGGGCGAAGAACCGCGTGACCGGTGCGTGCAACAACGACACAAGCCACTCACGCGCCCCGGGAACAGCACCGTGCGAGCCCGCCGGCAGGGCGCGCAGGGCCAGCGTGACCGGGCCGCCGAGCACCAGCAGGACCGGTGCCAGCATGTTCAGCGCCATGTGCGTGACCATGTGCAGGCTGAACGTCCCCGGTGCGTACACGCCGACCCCGGAGGAAGTGACGACCACGACGATCGTCCAGCCGCCCAGCCAGGCGACCGCGCGACCGGGCGGCCAGTGGTCGCCGCGGCGGCGCAGCCTCCGGACCCCGAGCAGGTACGCCGTGACGGCGCCGACGGCGATCGGCGCGAACAGCAGGTCCGGTCGCCAGTCCCCGATCAGCCGGCCGAGCGTTTGCGGTGCGTCGAGCCCGTAGCCGAGGACGGTTTCCTGCACGGTCGCCGGGTGGTTGACGAACGCGGGCGGCACCAGCACGGTCAGCCCCGTCGACCCGCCGAGCCCCAGTGCCAGCAGGACCAGCTCGGCCACGACGAACTGGCCCTTGGACCGGCGGCGGCGCCAGGCGGCGACGCCGGTCCCCGCGGCCAGCAGCAACGCCGTCTCGACCGCGAGCACGAGGCCGTAGCGGCTGACCAACCCGTCCGGCCGGGCCAGCACGAGCCCGGCCGCCACGCCCGAAACGGCGGTCACGACGAAGCACGTCAACGAAAGCCGGCCATAACGGCGCAGGACGAGGTCGCCCGGTCCGCGCCGCAGCCGGGCCAGCAGAGCCACCAGAGCGCCCAGCCACGCGCTCGCGGCGGGAACATGCCAGAACATGGCGTTGGTCGCCAGATCGTGCCCGGCACCCACCGCCACGTGCCCGACGGGCACCAGCGAAAGCAACCCGATCCCCGCGACAGCCGCCGCCCCGACGACCGTGCGCCACCCCATCGCCGTCCACGCGAGCACCGTCGCCACCGCGGCCGCCACCGCGGCGCACAGCCACGCCTTGGGCTCTTCGGTCGCGTTCAGGGTCGGCAGGAACACCTCGGGCCGAAGGATCCGCGAAACCGGCAATCCCGAAGCAACCGCCGCCGAAAACGGCACTGCGACGAGCGCGGCGACCAGCCAGCAGGCGGCGCTGCCTGCGGCGAACCGGCTCGCCGCGAACGCATCGGCGGACACCGCGCCGTCCCGCCGACCGGGTGCGACGAACGCGGCGAACACCAGCCCACCGAAGCAGCAGGCGCCCGCGGCGTCGGCGAGGAACCGGACGACCGCGAAGCCGTAGGTGGTCAGCGGCCCAGGATCGGCGTTACCCAGGAGCGCGTATGCGTCGCCTGCGGACGCGACGACGAGCAACACCAGGGCAAGCCCCGCGACCACCGCCGCCACGACCGCTGTGCGGAACCGGGACGTCTTCACCCCTCAGCCGTCGAGCAGCGCGCGGTCGCGGTTCCCGCGCGTGAGGCAAGACACGTCCGCTGGACGACCTCGAGTCGGACTACCGGCGCAGCTGGAGGACCCGATCCTCACCAGGGCAGGGCCGCGGCAAAGTCGCGGCGGCGGACACCACTGGCCGCATCGCACTAGGACCCTTCAGAATCAGGCGTAAACAAGCCAGCGAGGTCGAACACCTCTTTTATATTACTCCGGCGATACAGTGCACGCGCGACGTCGGGATAACGCTTGACAACGCCCTGCAATCGGTCAGGCTGCCTTTCCACGACCGCGTCGATGCGATCACCATAGAATGGTATCACACTGAAGCAATCCATAGACGGGTCGAGAGGTAAGATTTGCTGATCCAGGTAGTCGAACAGTTCAGCGACCTCGTCTCGATCCGCATAACCCGCCGCCTCTTGCATCAACGGCCAGCACCGGTACAAGTCATGATAGTCCGCAAGGCGAGCTTTAGCCTGCGAAGAGAGCCCTTGGAAATCCTGCTCAGCCTGATCAATTTCACCTTGATAGAACAAAGCCTGGAAATGGTCGTCCCATTTCGCAACGACATCGAGGTTGTTCAGATACCAGACGTCTGCCAGCCCACTCCTGGCGACCAACTTGGCACGAACGACATAGCTCTCACCAAGGGCGAGCATCCACTTCTGGAAGACCACGGGGTTTCTGAACGCCGCATCGTCCAGCGCTTTACCATAAGCAGGGACTCTCTTCCATACGTCCATGATCACGTCGAGGTCTCGAATGTTGGATTGCAGGTGCACGAAGAGCTTCTCCAACTCGTTCCGCTCGGCGCAGCCTTTGATCCAGCGAGCCTGCATCCAACAGCGAAAGTAGTTGTCCATCGACAGCATGGCGATCGAAGGAACAGGCAGCCTGTCCACTTTTTCCTCTACCACGGCGACTTGTGCTGGATCGCCGGAAGCGATCTTGGCCAAGAGCCAGTTCCGGTGCTCGTCGATTTCGCGCGTGGTGTCGTCACGGAACGCCGAGCCCCTGCACTCGATGAGGGCGACGTCGGTCTCGCCCAACGCGCGCGCTCGCCCGAGCAAGCCGTCGCAGACGTGCTCCCCCAGACCGGCGCAGGTCACGCCTTCCCCCGACTCACACAGCCGCAGCTCGCCGGGAAGGTCCGAGCCGACCAGCCACACCGTCTCGCCCGAGTCCTGCGCCAATGCCAGCCACGCCGCGACGACGTCGTCTCCGAGAGCGCCAAGGCGGTAGTTCTTGATGGAGCCCGTGATGACCTCACCCGCCGCATCCAGCACGGCCAGGAGCCCCGATTCCGTCCGGAGAGCGACGTCCTGCTGGCCATACACTCGCACTTGCACGCCCGCCGGGAGGAACGTCTCCGCTTCATCAGGATTTACGTCGTGTCCCAGCACGATCACCGTCATCGATTGCCCTCCATCGCGGCCGGCGCGTTTCTCGCCTGTACGCACAATCGTCGTGCCACCCCGCCCCGGCTCGCACACCCGAACGACCACCTCGACGTGCACGCCTCCTTGCCCGTACGACCACGCCTGACTGAAACGCACGTGCCGTCCGTCCCGGGAACTTTGCCGAACTCCCGGCCGACCACTGAAGTACGGGGCAGCTGGGCCCTGTGCTCAGGGCCGGCGGCGTATTGGGGTTTTCCACTCCTGAGGCCACCAGGGCGCCGCCGGCCCGCTCGCACCACCGGATTTCGTCGCCTGAACTCGGTGTCCCCAAGAGCGTCAGCAGGCGGGCCGCCCAGCTTGATCGTCGTCTTCGGAGGGGATGCTCAACCCTCGTCCCACGCACGCCCGGACTGCAGGTTCCACACCCACCGTGCGGCGATCCCGCACACCTCGGCCTCATTGCCCCGCCGGTGGGCGACGACGTCCTCGCCGCACCAGAGCACCAGCGCGACGGGTCCGCCGTCGGTGACCGGCGTCAGGCCGACGACCCAGCGTCGCCCACCGAGCTCGAGGACTCGTTCGGCGGTCAGCCAGCGGCCCCGGGCCCCGGTCACCGTCCACGCCTGTATCCGCGACAACGCGTCGACCGACGTCACCGAACCGTCGCTGACCGCAGGCCGACCGTGCATGAAGTCATGCTCCCACACGGCCCTCTCCACCGTCGGGAGACCACACCGTCACCTTGGGGTGAATCGGCCCCGGCTGCACTGATTCTTTTACACCTCTACACGCAGACGACCACGCCGAGAAGATCAACGCACACGCCGAGCACGCCGCAGGTGACGGTGAAGGTCACCGCCTGGCTGGCCGGCGAGACGTTGCCGACCGCGTCGGTCTGGGTCGCGGTTGCCGTGTGGTCACCGCAGGCCAGATCGCGGTTGGCCGTGAGCGTCCAGTTGCCGTCAGCCCCGACAACCGCCGTCCCGACCGAATCGCAGGAGCCCGACGCCACGCAGACGTCCACAGTGGCACCCGGCTCGCCGGTACCGCTGAAGACGGGCCGTTTTGTGCTGACTCGAGCTCCGGCGTGAGGCTCCGTGATCACCGGCGCAGCGGGAGCTGTCGTGTCCACAGTGATCGTCACCGGCGCCGACGCCGCGGATGTGTTTCCCGCCTTGTCGGACTGCGTGGCCGTGATCGCGTGCGAGCCATCCGGCAGGGGGCTGGTCAGCGCCGACCAGCTGCCATCAGCGTTGACGCGCGTAGTGCCGAACACCGTGCCCGCAGCCGCGACCGTCACGGTCGCACCGACCTCGCCGGTCCCGGCGATTGTCGGCGTGGGATTGCTGGTCGCTGTCCCGTCGGCCGGAGAGGTGATCACCGGAGCGGCAGGAGCCACCGTGTCCACGGTGATCGTCACCGACGCCGACACCGCGGACGCGTTCCCCGCCTTGTCGGTCTGCGCGGCTGTGAACGCATGCGGACCATCCGGCAACGAACCGGTCACCACCGACCAGCTGCCGTCAGCGTTGACCGTGGTGGGACCGGACACCGTACCCGCCGCGGTCACCGTGACAGCCGCCCCGGGCTCGCCGGTCCCCGCGATCGTCGGCGTGCTGTCATTGGTCGTGGCGCCGTCCACGGGAGACGTGATCACCGGAGCGGGAGGAGCCGTCGTGTCCACAGTGACCGTCACCGACGCCGACGGCGCGGACGCGTTCCCCGCTTGATCGGTCTGCGTTGCCGTCAACGAGTGCGAGCCATCTGCCAACTGACTGGTGGGCACCAACGACCAGCTGCCACTCGCCTCGGCGACGGCAGTCCCCGCCACCGTTCCGTCGACAGTCACCGTCACGGTCGCACCGGGCTCGCCAGTGCCCGAAATCGTCGGCGTGGAATCGTTGGTCACGGCGCCGTCCGCCGGGGACGTGATCGCCGGAGCGGCCGGAGCCACCGTGTCCGCAGTGATCGTGACGGTCCCGACGGCGTAATCGCCGTCCGCGTCCGTCGCCCGGTAGGTGAACGAGTCCGTCCCGGAGAAGGACGCGGCAGGCGTGTAGCTGTACGACCCGTCGGCGTTGACCGTCGCCGTTCCATGGCCGGCTTGCGTTTCGAGGCCGGCCGTGAGGGGGGTCGGACCTGTCGCCGCCGCGAGCACGCCGGGCGCGGCAACGGTCAGCGAACCGGTTCCGGCGGTCGTCGACAGGTTGCCGGCCGACACCGGATCCGGGTAGCTGATCGTGACTCGACCGTTCCCTGACTGTGTTCCCGTCTTGTACGAGACACCGGTCAGGCTCGAGGCGACGTAGCTGGATCCGCCGCCCCCACCGGCTCCATTGGGAATGCCAAAGCCTGTGTCCGCGAAGGCTCCGCCTTGGCCGCCGCCGTACCAGCCACCGCCACCGCCACCGCCACAGGGGGTGCTACCGCCACCCCCACCAGTGAGAGGACCGCCAGGCTGGCCAGCGCACGCTACTCCAGTGCCGCCGGGGCCGCCGCTCGACGCGGTCCCGCCTTGACCACCGGTAGCCGACCCTCCGCAATCGGCGCCCGCAACACCAACTTGGCCACCGGCACCGCCGGTCGTTTGGCAATTACTGCCTCCGCCACCGCCACCTGCCACGACGAGCTGCTTGGTCCCGGAGAGCACCGCACTGTAACCACCACCGCCGCCACCGATGAGAGGTCCGCCGGCGCCACCGCCGTTCACGCCGCCGGCGCCACCGCCGAAGCTGTTCGGGTCGATGTTCCCACCAGCGCCGCCGACACTCGCCGTAAAGGCGGTCCCAGGCTGTGTGGCAATCGTCGCGACGACCTCGCCGCCCAACCCCGGGGCACCGCCGTTGTCCGCGGCCGTTCCGCCCTGTGCGCCGTCAACGGTGAACGTCGCGGAGCTGACCCCGGCCGGGGCCGTCCAGGTCGAGTTGGCGACTGCCGTGAACGTGACCGTGCAGGTACCACTGGAACAGGTCTGCCCCGCACTCGCGGCCTGGGCGGGCGTCGCCGTGGCGATCGACAGCCCGGCCAGCGCGAGGGAACCGGCCCCCAGGAGCGCGCCCACGCTCCGCCGGCGTCCCGTAAACGCGCGCGTCGTTCCCCACCGGCGCCGTTCCTCACAACCATGCTTGACGCGCATCACCGCAGCCTTCCCGCTATGCCAACGCCGATTCGCGCCGGCTGACCGATGTGTCGGTAGTAGCCGAACAGGATTGTAGGAGCACTACCGCACCGCAAAGATCGTTCTGGACCATAAGGGAACTTTTCGTGCCTCAGTGACACGTGGGCTTGACTCGCCGGAGTTCATGGTCAGCCGAGTGCGCACTACTGTAGTGCGGATACCCACATGCTTGGCAGACAACCCTTTCTCGAACAACGCCCCAGGCTGACAACTACAGCAGCAGACGCGGTTCAGTCTGATTCTTTCCGCGACTCAATTGCCGAGACAGAACGCAAGCTCGCCATGTACTTTTCGTACAATTCGTTCGCATACTCGATTGCCGCCGGATCGTCATTAAACAGATTGTGTCGCCGCGCCCACTGCCGAGCGTTTACACAGGCCCGGCAAATCCTTTTGCCTTGGGCACTCTTGAGGTTGGGCTCTTCCAGCTTGTGACCTTGAGGACACCGGGTCTTCGCCTCGTTCCGCACACGAACCACCGGGCGGAGCGTTCTGCTTGTCCACGAGCGACTCGGCCAGCCCCCGGGGTTCGGGTTACAGTCCGCCATACTTCACTTCCTCGGAATCTCGTCGTGTCGAGGGTTTCGTTCCGGAGGGATTGAAGCCCGATTGGCAACCCGAACGAAGGGTAGGCTGCTTCGAAAGTACCTGCAACCGCAGGTCCAGACAGCCAACGGGCGAATGTGGACTGTCCACATTGAGCTGAACGTCGAACCTGTTCCCGGTCGGCGACGAAGATCGAGCCGAATTGCCCTCTGGTGCAATCAGACGGGAATCAAGGTGTGCCTTCGCGACATGCGCAGTCAGGCCCGGACGCTGCACGCCAGATGATAACCGACTGACGGAACGCCTCACCAAGGACCTTCCGCAGGCCGTCGGACAGCAGCGAATGCACGTGCTCGATTTTCGCGGACTTCTCAGCGGGGCCACTGGGGCGACGCGCCGAAGTCAGGCGACGTACCGGCCCGTTGGCCGCTGCCGGAACCGCCGCCGCGGAGAGCCGCCGCCGGCGATGGACCCGGGCTCGCCCGGCGCGTTCGCGCCGGCACCGC
>NZ_JAAGNB010000681.1:0-290 GCF_010550475.1 Amycolatopsis sp. SID8362 | reverse complement strand
TCGGCCAGGGAGAACACCCCGGCGACGTGCGCCGCGGCCAGTTCGCCGATCGAGTGGCCCAGCAGGTAGTCCGGTTCGAGCCGCCAGGACTCCAGCAGGCGGAACAGGGCGACTTCGAGGGCGAACAGCGCGGCCTGGGTGTAGCCGGTCCGGTGCAGGTCGTCCCCGTCGAGGACCGCGTCGAGGGGGCGCTCCAGCAGCGGGTCGAGCAGGGCGGCCGTCGCGTCCCACGACCGGGCGAAGACCTCGTGCGCGGCGTACAGCTCGCGGCCCATGCCGGGGCGCTGGGC
>NZ_JAAGNB010000061.1:0-10304 GCF_010550475.1 Amycolatopsis sp. SID8362 | reverse complement strand
CGGCGAGCCCGGCGGCGCCCGATCGCCGGAGAGCCGACGCGGCCGCACGCGCCAACACCCGGCGCGGCCGAACCAGCCAAGACCACCCCGTGACCGGCAAAGCCCGGCAGCGCCGCACGCCGACGAGCCGGCGCGGCCGCACACGCCAACACCCGGCGCGACCGATCCGGCCAGGACGCCCCATCACCGGCAAAGCCCGGCGATCGTACGGACCGCCGGGACCCTCAGCTCACTTGCCCGGGCGGGTCAACCCGTCCTTGTCCGCCCCCAAGCTCAAGATGTTCTTGTCCGTGTCCGACAGGGCCTTGGTGACCTGCGCCGACGCCGGTGAAGTCGACAAGTCGATCAGCCGGATCGGGTCGTCCAGCTTGATCAGCGTCGGGACGTACTCCGCCTTGTCGACCTTCCACCGCTCCCCGTCACGCACGAACCGGAACCGGGCCGCCGTGCCCTCTTCGGTGTCGCCGCGGGGGTCCGAGTGGCGGGCGATGCTGTTGCCCAGCCCGTAGGCCACCCACTTTTCGCCGAGCTTCTCGAACGGCTGGACCACATGGGCGTGGTGGCCGATGATCAGGTCGACGTCGTCGGACGCCAGGATCTTCTTGGCCTGCGACCGCTGCTCCGCCGTCGGCTCGTGCTGGTACTCGACACCCCAGTGCAGGCTCGCGATCACGACCTGCGCCCCCGCCTCGCGCGCCTTGCGTGCCGCCGACAGGACGTCGTCGACGTCGATCTGGTTGGCCAGCCACGGCTTCCCGGCCGGGACCTTGATGCCGTTGAACCCGAACGCGTACGAAACCTGCGCGACCTTGACGCCGTGGACGTCCAGGATCAGCGGTTTCGCCGCTTCCGACGCCGAGCGGGCCGAGCCGGTGTGCTTGACGCCGATCGCGTCGAGCTTGTCCAGCGTGCGCGAAACCCCGGCCGCGCCCTGGTCGATCGTGTGGTTGGAGGACGTCGAGCACGTGTCGTAGCCGGTGTCCTTGAGCGCGTCCGCGATCTCCGGCGGCGCGCTGAACGACGGGTACCCGCTGTACGGCCCGCCTTCCGGCGCCAGCGGCGTCTCGAGGTGGCAGATCCCGAGGTCCGCGCCGGAGATCAGCGGCTTGATCCCGGCCAGCAGCGGCCGGTAGTCGATCTTGCCGCCGCCGTCGGCCTCGGCCTGCTCGGTCAGGGCCGGGTGGATCAGGACGTCGCCGGTCGCGACGACGCTGAACGAGCCGTCCGGGGCGGCCGCCGTGGACGATCCGGTCTCCGGGAACGGCGTCGGGGCCGGACCCGACTGCGGCGGGCTGCTGCAGCCGGCCACCAGGACGGCGACCCCGGCGAGCGCGGCGACGCGGTGCTTCGTCATCGGTCCCCTCCTGCTGTCGTCCGGCCATCCTGCCAGCCGGGCGAACCCGGCAGAGAGGGCATCCCGATCATCGACAACTCCCACCACAGTCGACAACACCGATCAGAACATTCGCACAGGACAAAACCGGACAACGCGCAGCCCAGCGGGGAAAAAATACGATAAATGAGGCCCACGTGTGCCACGATGCAACTACGTAGAGTAGGTCTCGCTCTGCTAACTGCGGCTTGACGCTGCACGAACGGGTGTTTTGTAATACCAGTCACTCAGCGGCGCCCGCGCGCGCCACTCGAACCCCGGCCTCCTTGGGAGCAACGATGTCCCCACACTCGCACAGGCTGCGCGCCTGGAGCGCTGTTGGTTGTTGTTTGATTTCCGGCGCTCTGCTGGCCTCCTGCTCCTCCGGCAAAGAGACCGCCGCACCCCAGCAGCAGGCACCGGCCAACGGCAAGATCACGCTGTACTACCTGCAGAAGCAGGGTGACCAGCAGTACTTCGTCGAGCAGGCGCAGGGCGCGCAGGAGAAGGCGAAGGAACTCGGCGTCGAGCTCAAGGTCGTCAACCTCGGCCAGGACGCCAACAAGGCCATCACCGAACTCGACGCCGCGGTCGCGCAGGGCGCCAACGGCGTCGCCATCGTCGTCCCGGACCAGGCCATCGGCCCGCAGGTGATCGACAAGGCGAAGAGCGCGGGCATCCCGCTCATCGCCTCGGACGACGTCATCAAGGACGGCACCGGCGCGAAGGCCCCGTTCGTCGGCTTCAACGGCAGCCAGATGGGCGACTCGGTCGGCACCGAGGCCGGGAAGCTGTTCAAGGCCGCCGGCTGGACCGCCGCCGACACGAAGATCATCAGCGCCTACAAGCAGGACCTCACCGTCTGCACCGACCGCGTCAACGCCGCCAAGGCCGCGTTCCAGAAGTCGGGCGGCGCGGACGTCCAGGTGATCGACGTCGGCACCGACAACTCCCCCGTCGACGCGCAGAACCGCTCCGGTGCGGTGATCGGCTCCAACCCGGGCGTCAAGCACTGGGTCGTCTGGGGCTGCAACGACGAGAACGAAACCGGCGTCGTGACCGCGCTGGCCAACTCCGGCGTGCAGGCGAACAACATCATCGGCGTCGGGCTCGGCGCGTACCTCACCTGCAAGGACTGGGCCGCGGGCAAGGACACCGGCAACAAGTCCGCGCTCTACATCTCCGGCGCCGAGGTCGGTCGCTCGGCGATCCAGGTGCTGGTGGACAAGGTGAAGAACGGCAAGGAGCTGCCCGCGGAGACGATCGCGAAGACCACGATCGTCAACAAGGACAACTACAAGCAGGCCGGCGTCAACTGCACCTGACCGACCCCTCGTGAGTGTTTGGTCGGGTTCTAACCCGACCAAACACTCACGACCGCCGTACGGAAGGCGACCATGTCCTCCTCTTCACCCGCGCTCGCCGTCGAGGGCATCGGCAAGCGCTTCTCCGGGGTCACCGCCCTCGACGACGTCTCGCTGGAGTTCCGCGCCGGCGAAGTCCTCGCGCTGATGGGCGAAAACGGCGCCGGGAAGTCGACGCTGCTGCGCGTCCTCTCCGGTGACCAGGGCCCCGACGACGGGCGCCTGCTGCTGGACGGCACCGAGGTCGCGTTCGACACCCCGCGCGCGGCGATGGCCGCCGGGGTCCGCGTGATCTACCAGGAACCCGAGATCATCCCGCACGTTTCGGTGGCGGAGAACGTCTTCGTCGGCGAGCTCCCCGCCAAGGCGCGGGTCTTCAACCGCCGCACGCTCATCAAGGCCACGCAGGACGCGCTTGCCGAATACGGCTTCGAGGGCGTCCTCAACCCGGCGACGCTCGGCGTCAAGCTGTCGGCCGCGCAACGGCAGATCGTCGAGATCCTGCGCGTGCTCACCGCGGCCACGCCGCCGAAGGTGATCGCCTTCGACGAGCCGACGTCGTCGCTGTCGGAGCACGAGGTCGAGGCGCTGTTCCGGCTGATCGGGCGGCTGCGCGACAGCGGTGTCGCGGTCGTCTACGTCTCGCACCGGATGAAGGAGATCTTCCAGCTGGCCGACCGCGTCGCCGTGCTGCGCGACGGGAAGCTCGTCGGCGTCCAGCCGGTCGCGGAGACCGACGAGCCCGGCCTGGTCCGGATGATGATCGGCCGCGACCTCTCGGCGCTCGAGCGCCGCGTCACCCAGGACACCGGCGACGTCGTGCTGAAGCTCGACGATGTCACGACCGACGACGTCACCGGCATCTCGCTGCAGGTGCGCGCGGGCGAGGTCGTCTGCCTGGCCGGGCTGGTCGGCGCGGGACGTTCCGAGCTGGCCCGCGCGATCGTCGGGGATCTGCCGATCCGCTCGGGCACCGTGACCCTCGACGGCAAGCGCTTGCGGGCGAGCAACCCCGGTGACGCCGTGAAGGCGGGCATCGGCTTCGCGCCCGAAGAACGCAAGACGGACGCGTTGCTGATGCAGCGGTCCGTGCGCGACAACGTCTCCATCGCCGTCCTCGACCGCCTTCGCCGCTTCCGCGTGGTGAAGCGGGCGAAGGAACGCGCGCTCGTCGAGGAGTACGTGCGCGAGCTTCGCGTGCGGACGCCGTCGATGGAGCAGGAAGTCCGGAAGCTCTCCGGCGGCAACCAGCAGAAGGCCGTCCTCGCGCGCTGGCTCGCGCGGCGGCCGAAGCTGCTGATCCTCGACGAGCCGACGCGCGGGGTCGACGTCGGCGCGAAGGCCGAGATCTACCGGATCATCGACGGCCTCGCCGCGGAAGGCATCGCGCTCCTGGTCATCTCGTCCGACCTGCCCGAGGTGCTGACGCTCGCCGACCGCATCCTCGTGATGCGGGCCGGGCGCCTGGCCGGCGAGATCGGCCGCGAAGAAGCGACCGAGGAAGCCGTGCTGACCCTCGCCATCCCCGAAACCGAACCAGCCGTGGAAGAAGCCCAGGAGATCGGCGCATGAGCACCCCCACCAAGGAAACTTCGGCTCCCTCCGCCCCGGCACAGCCGAGCGCCGCGCGCCGCGTGCTGACCGGCATCGGCGTGCAGAACTCCAGCCTGATCATCACGCTCATCGCGCTGGTGATCCTGCTGAGCGTGCTGAACGAGAACTTCTTCCGCACCAACAACCTGCTGCTGATCGGCAGCGCGATCACCATCATGGGGCTGCTGGCCCTGGTGCAGACGCTGGTGATCATCCTGGGCGCGCTGGACATCTCGGTCGGCTCGATGGCCGGGCTCGCCTCGGTCGTCTCGGCGATGGTGTTCACCTCGACCGGCAACTCCGAGGCCGGCATCCTCGCCGCGGTCGGCGTCGGCATCCTGTGCGGCCTGGTCAACGGCATGATCATCATCTTCGGCCGGGTCAATCCGGTGGTCGCGACGCTGGCGATGCTCGCCACCTACAAGGGCATCGCGCAGGTGATCTCCGACGGCAAGGCGCAGGGCTACACCGGCGGCGACGACCTGTTCATCTTCCTGGCCAAGGGATCCGTGCTCGGGCTGCCGTCGCTGGTGTGGGTGTTCCTGATCGTCGCGGCACTGCTGCACTTCCTGCTCAAGTACACCGACATCGGCCGCAACGTCTACGCCATCGGCGGCAACGACACCGCCGCGCGGCTGGCCGGCATCAACATCAACCGGTACATCATCGGCGTGTACGCCCTCGTCGGCGTGGTCGCGGCGATCGCGGGCGTGCTGATCACCGCGCGCACCGGCTCCGGCCAGCCGACGTCCGGCTCGGAAGGCCTGGAACTGCAGGCCGTCACCGGCGCCGCGCTCGGCGGCACGATGCTCAAGGGCGGCCGCGGCTCGATCATTTCGACGGTGCTCGCGGTGATCATCCTGGGCGTGCTCGACAACGGCATGTCCGGGCTGGGCATCAACCCGTTCTGGCAGAACGTCGCGCACGGCGCCCTGCTCGTGATCGCGGTCGTGCTGCAGCAGCTGCGCAGCGGGGAGCGCCGCGTCGGCCTGCCCGAGTGAACCTCCACGCCCGGATCGTCGACGAACTGGGCAGGCTCATCGTCGAAGGCGTCCTCGGGGACGGGCAGCCGCTCGTCCCCGAGGAGCTGGGCCGGCGCTTCTCGGCGTCCCGCACGGTGGTGCGCGAGGCGCTGCGCGTGCTGGAGTCCAAGGGCATGGTCACCGCGCGGCCGCGGGTCGGCACGTGGACGCTGCCGCCCGAGGCGTGGGACGCGATCGACCCGGACGTCATCGCCTGGCGCGTCAACGGTCCCGGCCGCCGCGAGCACCTGCGGGAGCTGCTGGAACTGCGGCTGATGCTCGAACCGCAGGCGGCGCGGCTGGCCGCGCGGCACCGGCGGCCCGACGAGCTGTCGGTGATGGCCGCGGCGTACGAGCTGATGGCGGACGCGGTCGAGCGGTCCGACGCGGCGGCGTTCCGCGAAGCCGACTCGCGGTTCCACGCGGCGCTGATCCGTGCCTCGGGCAACGCGCTCATCGCGCAGCTGCGGGTGCCGGTCGTGGCGGCGTTGCGGGCGCACGGCGAGCCGATGGAGCTCGTCGCGCATTCCCGCGTGCTGACGCTGGTGCTGGCGAAGAACGCCGACGGGGCCGAAGCCGCGTCGCGGAGATTGCTGGAAACCGTTGCGCCGTACCGCTCACCGGCACCTTGACACGTCCACCGGGAAGCGCTTCACTCGCTGCGACCGACCCGCCGCCATGACGTGCTGAGGAGGACGCTTTCATGCGTTTCCCGGGTATACGTGGCTTTGGCGCGCTCGCGGCCGCGGCCGTGGCGGGCAGCCTGCTGACGGCGCCGGTCGCATCCGCCGCCGTTCCCTGCGCCGTCGCGGACGAAATGGTCGCCGCGGGCAACTACTGGGCCGCGAACGGGACGAACCCCGAGCCCGCCGACTGGCAGAACGCGACGTTCCACGTCGGCAACCTGGCGCTGGTCCGGACCACCGGCCAGTCCAACCACAAGACGTACCCGTGGGCCAAGGCGAACGGCTACCAGCTGCCGTCCGACCCGAACCGCCCGTTCTTCCCGGACAACCAGGCCGCCGGCGAGGCGTACCTGGACCTGTACACGTACTTCCACCCCGAGATCCCGCTCGACTCGATCCGCACCCGGATCCAGGACGAGGTGGCGTCCGTGCGGGCCGGGCACCGGGACTACTGGAACTACGTCGACGCGCTGAACATGGCGATGCCGTCGTTCGCCCGGATGAGCCTGATCGACCACCAGCCGTCCTATTTGGACGCCATGGACCAGCTGTTCCGGACGTCGGAACGCAAGCTGTACAACGAGTTCACGGGGTTGTGGTACCGCGACGAGCGGTTCAAGGGCTCGGGCGTGTTCTGGTCGCGCGGCAACGGCTGGGCCCTGGCGGCGCTGACGAAGGTGCTGCAAGTGCTGCCGACGGACGACCCGCGGCGGCCGGAGTACCTGCGGGTGTTCAAGAAGATGGCGTTCTCGTTGTCCTTGCTGCAGCGCCGCGACGGCTTCTGGAACGCGGACCTGCTCAACCCGTGGAACCACGGCGGCCCGGAAACGAGCGGCACGGCGTTCTTCACGTACGGCATCGGCTGGGGCATCACCGCGGGCATCCTCGACGCGTCGCGGTTCCGCCCGGTGGTCGACAAGGCGTGGACGGCGTTGTCGACGAAGGCCCTGCAATCGGACGGCAAGCTGGGCTACGTCCAGCCGGTTGGCGACCGCCCGGCGACGGCTCACCCGGACGACACCTCGGCGTACGGCGTCGGCGCGTTCCTGCTGGCCGGTCAGGAAGTCGCGAAACTGCGGGGCTGTTCGGCGGAGTAGGCGCTACTTCAGGCAGTCGCCGGGGTCGCCGCGGGTCAGGGCGGGGTCGGACTGGGGGAAGGTGCGGGCCGCGCCCGGGCCGGAGGTGCGGTGCTCGAAGCGGACCGTCACCCGGCCGTGGCCCGCGCCCTGGACCCAGCCCGTGCCGAACTCCTCGTGGACCACGTCGTCGCCCTGGCGCCACTCCGAAGGCGGGGTGGGCGCCGGGGTCGCCGCCGTGACCACCGTCGACGTCGCGGGGACCGACGGGGCCGCCAGGGTGAACAGGGCGTCCTGGTGCGGCACCGAAAGGCCGCTGTAGGCCACGCCCGCCAGGCGGATGCCGCCGAACTCCGCCGGGTCCAGCAGCAGCCGTTCGGCGGTCGCGGCCAGCTCGGCCAGGTCGTCGGTCGGGGCGGAGATCGTCTCCGAGCGGGTCACCGTGTGCATGTCCGTGTGCCGCAGCTTGATCACCACGGTCCGGGCCACGCGCTCGGCCTTGAGCAGCCGCTGGTGCGCGCCCGCGGCGATGCGCCGGACCTCCGCCCGCAACGTCGGCAGGTCCTTGATGTCGGTGTCGAACGTCGTCTCGGCGCTGACCTGCTTGGTCTCGGCGCGCCCGGCCACCGGGCGGTCGTCGGCGCCGGTCGCGAGGCGGCGCAGGTCGCGGCCGATCACGCCGCCGAGCGTGGCGACGGCGTCCTGTTCGGACAGTGCCGCCAGCTGCCCGAGCGTCTGGACGCCGATGAACCGCAGCTTGCCTTCGGCGACCGGCCCGATCCCCCACAGCGCGCGCACCGGCAGCGGCGCCAGGAACTCCCGCTCGGTGCCCTGCGGCACGACCAGCAGCCCGTCCGGTTTGGCCTCGTCGGACGCGATCTTCGCGATCTGCTTGCCGTTCCCCGCGCCGATCGACGCCACCAGGCCGGTTTCCGCGCGGATCCGCGCCCGCAGCGACGCGCAGAACTCCGTGACCTCGTCGAACGAAGCACCGACGAGCGACGGCGGCTCGGCGAAGGCCTCGTCGAGGGAGATCTTCTCCAGCACCGGCGCCACCGCGGAGACGACGGCGAAGACCTCCTGGCTCAGGCGCTCGTAGACGCGGAACCGCGGCGGCACGATGACGCCGTTCGCGGGCAGCAGCCGCCGGGCCTGCGCCATCGGCATCGCCGACTTGATGCCGAACGCCCGCGATTCGTAGCTGGCGCCGGCCACGACCCCGCGCGGGCCGAGGCCGCCGACGAGCACCGGGCGCCCGGCCAGCGTCGGGCGGGTGAGCTGCTCGGCCGAGGCGTAGAAGGCGTCCAGGTCGAGGTGGATCACCCAGCGGGCCACGTCAGTCCCCGCCGGTGGCGTCCAGCAGCTGGTGGAGCGCCTTCGTGTAGTTCTCGAACGCCGCGCGCCCGGCCGCGGTGAGCCGGACCAGCGTGACCGGCGTGCGGTGCTCGTAGGCCTTGGTGATTTCGACGTACTCGGCGTCCTCGAGCTTGCGCAGGTGCGTCGAGAGGTTGCCCGCCGTCATGTCCAGGAGCTGCTGCAGCCGCGGGAAGGTGATCTGGTCGCCGGTGCGCAGCCCGGCGAGCGCGACGGTGACGCGCAGCCGGGCCTGCGCGTGGATGACGGGGTCGAGCTGCGGCAGTTCGCTCATCGGCGCTTCTCGCGGGCGAAGTACACGATCGAGGCGAGCAGGAACCCGCCCCCGCCGCACACCGTGAGCACGAGGAAGTTGCCCGGGTAGCCCACGAGCACGCTCAGCGCGGCCGACACGATCATCCACCCGCCGAGGCCGTACATCAGCTTGTCCTGCCAGACCATGCCACCCGCCAGGTACATCACGCCGGTGATCAGCAGCCAGGTGCCGGTCCACAGCAGCGACACCTGGTCCACCGAGAGCACCGAGAACCCGGTGATCCGGATGTCGACGACCAGCAGCCCGATCGAGGCGAGCGCCCAGCCGTAGCCGTACATCGCGCCGACCGTGCGGGACGGCCCGCGGATGCCGCGGCCGGAGCGGATGCTGGTGTAGGTGGTGTAGGCCATGGCGAAGAGGAACAGCACGGGCACGACGATGGCGCCGGCCACCCAGCCGGGCACCGCCACCCAGGACCGGGTGGTGAGGTAGGTGAAGCCCCAGCCGACGATCCAGGCGAAGGCCCAGGCCGCGAGCATCCGCGCCGGGCCCCCGCCGAATTCGCGCTGGTTGCGCCGGGACTGCTGAGCGATCAGGTTCAGCGACTCCTCGGCCGACATCGGCTCGTCTTCCACCCGGTCCGCCCTCCTCCGTGCACCTGCACGGAAGCTAACACGCATCTAAAGCCTGGCCGTGTCCAGCCGGAACCGCCGCACCACGATCAACGCCGGGACGACCAGCCAGCCCGCCAGCACCAGCACCGCGAACCCCGTGCCGCCGGCGTGCGCCAGTGGTTCGAGCCCGATCCGGCCCAGCCAGTACGTCGGGAAGAAGTGCGCGAGCGTGGCCATCCAGTCCGGGAGGACGTAGAGCGGGATCCACAGGCCGCCGAGCATGCCGAGCGGCATCATCAGCGCGCCGGTGACGGCGCCGACCGTGTCGCCCTTGCCGAACAGGCCGATGGCCAGGCCCAGCACCGCGAACGGCAGCACGCCGAGCCACAGCGACACCAGGACCAGTCCCCATTGGGCGGCGGTCATTTCGACGCCCATCGCGAGCCCGGCGGCGAAGAGCACCACGAGCACCGGCAGCGCCACGGCCATCGCCGAGAGCACCTTGACGACCAGGTAGCCCGGCCCGCGCATCGGCGTGAGCCGCAGCTGACGCTGCCAGCCATCGGTGCGTTCCTGCGCGACCCGGGTGCCGGTGAACAGGGCGCCGCCGCTCGCGCCGTACGCGGCCAGGTTGATCATGGTCTGGACGTCGGCGGGCAGGCCGTTGGGCGCGACCAGCTTGCCGAAGATCGACCCGAACAGCAGGAACATCGCCACCGGCATGCCGATGGTGAAGATCGTGAACTGCGGGCTGCGGACGATCCGCTTGATCTCCAGGCTCAGGTAGGTGGTGTTCACGCGGCGGCCTCCTCGGCGGTGAGCGCCAGGAAAGCCTCTTCGAGGCCCAGCGCGGTGATCTCGATGTCGGACGCCGCCGGGTGCGCGGCGAGCAGGGCGCGGAGGGCCGCGTCGGAGTCGGCGCAGGCCAGCTCGGCGCGGCCGGCGCG
>NZ_JAAGNB010000007.1:0-6559 GCF_010550475.1 Amycolatopsis sp. SID8362 | reverse complement strand
CCGTGCGGCGCCACGAGCACGCCGCCCGAGGGCCTCACCATCGCGAAGTTCCACGCCCCCGAGATCATGTTCGGCGAAGGCGCGCTGGCCGAGGCCGGGCACGTCGCCGCGAGGCTGGGCGCGCGGCGTCCGATGCTCGTCACCGACGCCGGGTTGTGCGCGACACCGTGGGTCGACGAGCTGGCCGGGCACCTGCGCGCCGCCGGGCTGACGGCCACGGTGTGGGCCGACCCGACGCCGAACCCGAAGGACCACGAGATCGCCGCCGGGTACGAGCGCTACCGCGAAGCCGGCTGCGACGTCATCATGGGCCTCGGCGGCGGCTCGGTGATCGACGCGGGAAAGGGCGTCGCGCTGCTGGCCGCGAACGGCGGCGACATCCTCGACTTCGAGGGCGTGGACCGCAGCCGGCAGCCGATCCCGCCGATGGTGATGATCCCGTCGACCGCGGGCACCGGCGCGGACGTCTCGCAGTTCTGCATCGTCACCGACACCACGCACAACACCAAGATCACCATCATCGGCCGCACCCTGGTGCCGGACGTCTCGGTCACCGACCCGCGGCTGCTCACCACGATGCCGGACTGGCTGGCGGCGGCGACCGGGCTGGACGCGCTGACGCACGGCATCGAGGCGTTCGTGTCGAAGGCGCACAACCCGCTGACCGACCACCACGCCCTCAACTCGATCGCGCTGGTCAACGGCAACCTGGTGCGCAGCATCGACCGGCCGGCCGAGCGCTCGCCGCGGCTGCTGATGGCGCAGGCGAGCCTGGAGGCGGGCCTGGCCTTCACCAACGCGATCCTCGGCGCGGCGCACGCGATGAGCCACCAGGTCGGCGGCCTGCTCGACCTGCCGCACGGCGTGATCAACGGCGTGCTGCTCCCCCACGTCGTCCGGTTCAACGCCCGCGCGCACCCCGAGCGGTACGTCCCGATCGCCCGCGCGCTCGGGCTCGCTTCGGACAGCACGCCGCCGGAGGAAGCGGGCCTCGCGGTCGCCGACCAGGTGCGCGCGCTCGCCGACGACGTCGGGGTGCCGAAGGGGCTCGGCGAGCTGGGCGTCACCGCCGCGCACCTGCCGGTGCTGGCGCGCAACACGCTGCACGACGCCTGCCTGGCCACCAACCCGCGCGGCGCCGACGCGGCGGAGATCGAAGCGCTGTTCCGGGCGGCGCTGTGACCCGCGCCCCGCTCGGCGACCACGACCGGCCCGGCTACCTCGCCGAGCTGACCGGCGTCCGCTCGGGCAAGCGGTCGTTCTACCCGGCCTACGTGACGTCGATCGAGCGGCTGGAAGGCGTGATCCACGCGCTGGACCGGATTTCGCGGACGCTCGTGCGGACCGTCGAGGAGCAGGACAGCCTGCTGCGCGCGACCGTCCGGACCGCCGCCGAGCACGTCGACGCGGAGTACGCGCTGTTCGCCGTCGCGGACTCGGTGCTGCCCGAAGCCGAACCGCGGTGCACGATCATCGGCCCCGGCGGCCGCCAGCTGTCCACTGTGGACCCGATGCCGGGGTACGTGCGCGCATGCCTGACCCGGGTGCTGGCCGGGGCGCTCGACTTCGACGAGCCCGGCAACGAGCCCGGCCGCCACCTGCGGGTACCGGTCGCGCTGGACCGCGAGGTCGTCGGCGGGCTGCTGCTGTGGGCCCCGCGCGGGCGCGAGATCGACGCGACCGACGAGGCCGTGCTGCGGATCCTCGCCAGCCAGAGCGTGGTGGCGCTGCACAACTCGTCACTGCACCGGCGCAGCGAGCGCGCGCAGCAGGAGCTGCTGGCCGCCCGGCAGCGCGAAGTGCTGGACTCGGAACGCAACCGGATCGCGCGCGAACTGCACGACAGCGTCACGCAGTCGGTGCTGTCGGCGGGCATGCAGATCGAGCTGTGCCGCGCCGACGCCACCGGGGAGGCGGCCGAGCGGCTGGGCGTGGCCAAGGACCTCGCGCGCGGCGCGGTCGACCAGCTGCGGTCGGTCATCCACGCGCTGAGCCACGACCGCGAGCACGCGCACCACGGCCTGCCCGAGCTGCTGGAACGGCTGACCAGCGTGCACCTGCCCACCGAGCTGGCGGTGGAGCTGCGCATCGGCGGCAAGCCGGTCGACCTGCCCGCCGGCGCCGAGCACTCGCTGTTCCGCATCTGCGGCGAGGCCCTGTTCAACAGCGCGGTGCACGGCCACGCCCGCCGCGCCCTGATCCGCCTGACCTACCGCCCGGACCAGGTGGTGCTCGCGGTGTCCGACGACGGCTGCGGCGAGCCGGAGGTGCTGCGCCGGGTCCTGCGCGTCGCGGGCGGCCAGGACCTCGACGGCGCGCACCGCGGCCTGGCCAACATGGACGCCCGCGCCCGCGAGCTGGGCGGCACGTTCTCTGTGCGCCGCTCCCGCATCGGCGGCGTCAAGATCGTCGTGGGGGTGCCGCTCGATGGCTGACCCGATCACGATCGTCCTGGTCGACGACCATGCGATCCTGCGCCAGGGCCTGCGCTCGGTCCTGGAGCGCGACCCGCTGTTCCGCATCGTCGGCGAAGCCTCGACGGCGGCGGAGGCCCAAGCAGTCCTGGCCGACCGGCGTCCGGCGGTGGTGCTCCTGGACCTGAAGCTGTCGACGTCGTCGGACTCCGAAGGCCTGGCCCTGTGCCGTTCGCTGACGGCCACCTACCCTTCGCTGGCCGTGCTGGTCCTGACGACGTTCCTCGAAGACCACCTGGTGGTCGCGGCGGTCCAGGCGGGCGCGCGCGGGTACGTGGTCAAGGACGTCGACACGACGGCGCTGGCGAACGCGATCAAAGCGGTGTCACGCGGGGAAACCGCGTTCGACTCGCGCAGTGTCACGTCGGTGGTGCGGACGCTGTCGGGGCGTTCGCAATCGGATGCCCAGCGCTTGACCGACCGGGAGCTGACGGTGCTGAAGCTGCTGGCGCAGGGGTTGTCGAACCAGGCGATCGGGGCGGAGCTGTTCATCTCCCCGACGACGGCGAAGTTCCATGTCGGGAACATCATGCGCAAGCTCGAGGTGGGAAGCCGGGCGGAGGCGGTTTACGCGGCGTCGAAGCGGGCGTTGATCTGAGGGGTCATGGCACCCGGGTCAGGGTGATGTGCTCCCACCGCAGCTCGCCCTCGCAGCCCGCCACGGACCGGACCACCCGGATGTCGACGACGAAGGTGTCGTTCGTGCCGATCGCCGGTAGGTCATTCGGCAGCTGCAGGGTGTCGCTCGACGCTTCCACGACCTCAGAGACCCGGCGTGTCCCGACGCCTGCCTCGACGCGGATCGGTCCGCAGCTCGCATTCGGGTAGAAGGCGCCGCCCACCCGGAACTTGATCGTGGGCACGAGGTAGTAGGGATCGATCCGGAATTCGGTGTGCAGCGTGCGAGCGCCCCGCAGCTTCCACCACGCTTTCGCGTCGGCCCGTTCCTCGCCTTGGAACTGTGCGGGCACGTCGAGCGGGGCCCAGGTGTACGGGTAAGCCGGTTCGTCCCCGGACGCGTACTTCAGGTGCGGGACTCCCGATGGCTCCGCGGAGCCGGACGTCGTCACCGGCGACGTGGGCGGAGGCGGGGTGGTGGCGGCGCCGCGCTGGTCGTCGGGCAGGTTCGCGAGGAACACCGCCACCGCGACGGCGACCACCGAGACTCCGCCGAACGCCACCACGTACCGCCGTCGGCCACGGGCGGGGACTTCCGCCACGGGCGCCGGCTCCTCCGGCCGGCGCGGCGCCGGGTTGCGTGCGATGTACACGTCGCCGGTGAGCTGGTCGTTGCGGGTCGGCGCCTGGGCCGGTGCGATCGCCCGCACGCGGTCGTGGACGTAGGTGTACAGCTCGGCGACGTCGACCAGGCCGTCGCCGCCGAGGTCGGCTTCGCCCGTCCGCAGGCCTTCGGCGATCACCCGCGTGAACACCGAAGGCTCCGGCGAGCCGGACGGCGCCCGGCCCTCGCGGGTCTCGTAGGCGTAGCCGAGGTGCGTCGAAGCGGTCATCACCGCGCAGCCCCGGCCGGAGCGGCCGGCCAGCTGGTCGAAAACGTCTACCCGCGACGCCGCTTTCGGGGTCGCGCCCGGCGGGAACGCCCCGCCGTAGCAGCAGTCCAGCCACAGCACGACGCGGCGGGCCGGGCTGCGGTCGATCAGCCGCCGGACGAACGCGGCGCCGATCCCGGTGGACTCGAGCAGGTCGCGTTCCGTATCGGTGGCCACCAGGTGCAGGTCGCCGTTCTCGTCCTTCACGCCGTGCCCGGAGAAATACAGGAGCAGCAGATCGTCGCGTTCCGCACGCGAGAAGAAGCGTTCGATTTCCACGCGCAGGTCCCGGACCGGCGTGTTTTCGGCGACCGCCACGGTGAAATCACCGATGTGCTCGTCGGCGAGGACTTCGCGCAGCGCCGCGACATCGTGCAACGGGGCTTGCAGTTCGCGGAAAGTGGGGTCGGCGTGGCTGTCGGTGGCGATCAGCAATGCCTTTCTGGATCCGGGCACCGGGGGATCATAGGGCGCCCGGCACCCGCGCCGGGGCGCTATCCTCGCATCGTGCCGACGTATTCCCTCGAAGTGCGCGACGACGATCCCGCGGTGCGAGACCGCCTCCACCGGCAGTTGCGCGAAGAGCTCCTCGGCCTCGACGTCGACGAAGCGCGGTTCGCCGTCGGCCACGAGCTGCCGCCCGGCGCGAAAGCGGATCCGGCGGGCATCGCCGCGATCGTCGTCTCGCTGGCCACGTCACCGGTCCTGCTGCAGCTGGCCGGCGCGGTGCGGGACTGGGCGAAACGCTCGGCCGGGCGCAAGATCGTCATCCGCGACGGCGACCGGAGCCTCGAGATCACCGGCTCGTCGGCCGACGACAACCGCCGCGTCATCGAGGAGTTCTTCGCGGACGGGCAGCTCGAAGAGTAGGCCTTCACGCCACGTCCAGCACCAGCCAGCCGCCGTGGTGTTCGAAGACCGTGAACGGCACCCCTGAACGTCTCCCCCACTCCCGCAGCGCCGCGAAGTCGAAGCACCGCACGTGCCCGAACGCCGGGTTCGGCTCGGTCTCGAACGGGACCGCCACCACCACCCGCCGCCGGGCGACGCGCAGCATTTCCCGCAACGCCGCCAGACCGTGGGCGGCGGTCAGGTGTTCCAGCAGGTGGATCGCCGTGACCGTGTCGACGCTCCTCGACGCCAACGGCACCGCCGCCGCGTCGCAGGACAGGACCGGCAGTGGCGTGCCGAACCAGGATGCGACGCGGGAGAGCAGGCCCATCGTCCCCGGGGAAACGTCCGACGCGATCGGGCGCAAGTCCCGAGCGAGCATCTGCAATGGCAAGAACCCGAAGCAGGAGCCCAGATCCAGCACCGACCGGCCCCGCACCAGCTCCAGTGCCCGCGCGTGCACCGGCGCGAACGCGGCGATCGCGCCCGAACGAGCCGGGCGTCGCAGTGCCGCCAACGTGTTGGCGTAGAACACCGTCCACGCCAGCAGCGGGTCGTGGACCGTCGTGCGGACCACGCCGGTGAACAGCTCCTCGAAGTGGCCGGCCAGGAAGTCCAGCTCCGAGGCCAGGTGCCCGGCCAGGTCGTCGTCGAGCTCGTCGCCGCGGTAGCGGTGCGAAACCAGCGTCCGCCGGCCCAGCGTGTACACGCGGAAATGGGACGTCACGCGCACCGGGGCCAGCCGCGCGGTCAGCGCGTTCGGCACCGCGACGCCGTCTTCGTGGCAGACCAGCAGCTCGCCGCGCTCCCACCAGCCGCGGTGGCCCGGGGCCAGCGGGTCCAGGACGGCGGTCACCGGCCGGTCCTCGCCGTCGCCAGGTCGGCCGCCGCACTGTCCAAACCGGACAGATCGCGGACCACGCGGACGCGGTCGCAGAACTCCGCGTACGCCGGCAGGTCGCACGGCCCGAGTCCCCACGAGTAGCGCGGTTCCTGCGTGAGCCAGAGGGTTTCGCGGGCCCGGCGGGTCAGTTCCTCGAACGCGGGCAGGCCGGGGTCGTTGCCGTTGCCGCGGCCGTCCCCGAGCACCAGCACCGTCGTGCGGCGCGTCACCGACGAGCCGAACTCGGAAAGGAACGTGCCGAAGACGCGGCCGTAGTCGGAGTTCGCGTCGAGGTCCAGGACGTCGCCGCCGAACACCAGGCCCAGCGCCTCCTCGACGTGGTAGCGCCCGAACAGCCCGGTGATCTCCGCGAGTTCCGCGACGAACGCGAAGGTGCGCACCTGCCCGAACATCCCCTGCAGCCGGTGGACCAGGTGCAGCGTGAACCGCGCGGTCGCGCGCACCGACAGGCTGACGTCGGCGAGCACGACCAGCCGCGGCTTGTCCTCCACCTTCGCGACCGTGACCGGCCGGAACGGGACGCCGTCGTAGCGCAGGTTGCGGCGCATCGTCCGGGCCGAGTCGACGCGCCCGCGCGCGGCCTCGCGCTTCCGGTGCGTCGGACCGCCCCGCAGGCTCTGGACCAGCCGTCGCACCGCGGCTTCCAGCTGGTCCTGCTCGCGGCCGCCCAGCTCCCCCACCGGCGCGACGCGGCGGCCTTCCACCGTGTGCCGCAACGACATCAGGTACTCGAGATGGCG
>NZ_JAAGNB010000294.1:0-62233 GCF_010550475.1 Amycolatopsis sp. SID8362 | reverse complement strand
GCGCGCCACCGGGACCGACGCGCACTCGCAGCCCGGCAGCGCGCCCCCGGCCAGCCCGGCCACGCCGACCGCCGCACCGGACCGGCGGGGCAGCACCCGTTCCAGCACGCGGGCGGGCACGAACGCCGCGATGGCCCCGCTGATCAGCACACCCAGCACCAGGAACGGCAGCGCCTGCACGCAGACGGCGACGAACACGGTCGACCCGGTGCGCAGCGCCGGCACGTCGAACAGTCGCTGCAGCCAGCCCTGCCCGAGGATGGCGATCAGCAGGATCGCGCACAGCAGCTCGACCGAGCCGATGCGGAACCGGCGTTTCCGCTCCGGCGGGTCCGCGGTGTCGGTGCTACCTGCAGGTATTCGCTGCAGCGTAAGCGCCGGGTCGTCGGCAAATCTGCTCGGCTCGTGTTCAGTGGTCTTTCTTGCACATGCGGTCGATGCACTGCCGGATTCCGTCCATGTCGATGCCCCGCGCCCGCATCGCCTCGTCGAACTTCGGGCCGAGGTTCTTCTTGTCGGTCAGGCAGCGCAGGAGGTCGCACAGGTCCGGGCCGTCCGTGGACGTGGTGCCGGTCGGCGGCTGGAGTTCGTGGAAGACAGCCGCGTTGCGGACTTCCTCTCGCTCGAAGGGGATGCCTCGGTGTGTCACCCCCTCGGCCGTGATGTCGAAGCGGTAGATGCCCGGCAGCGGCGCGACCATCGTGGTCTGGAACACGCCGGGATCCACCTCGGCGAGTGTGATGTTGAGGTGGCTGCCGTCCGGGCGTTCGACGTCGGCCTGAACTTGAGCACGGTTCGCGACCGGCTGGCCGTACTCGGTGAGAGTGGTCCGCACGGTCATGGTCGAGCCCACCTGGTAGCCGTCCTGGGTAACGGCGGCCGTCATCCGCAAGTTGGAGAAGGTGTGCATGCTGACGCAATATCTGGCGCCCTTCGCGACCAGGGCCTGGGCGGCGGCCGGGTTCTTGTCCCGCAGGATGCTGATCTGCCGTTTGAACCGGGCGCGGTCGATCTCGAGGACGGCGGTCCAGGTGCCGGCCTGTGCCGGCTGGGTCAGGGGCACCGGGAGCATGAAGGATGCGGTTTTGGTCGTGTCGACGGTGTCGAAGGTGACGTTGACGGCCGGGCCTCCCGCTTCGTCGATCAGCGTCCCGTCGGGTGCCAGGAGGGCGAGGTTCACCACCGGGTAGTCGGTCAGGAGGATCACGCGGCAGTTGATGTCGGCCTCGCTGAGGCGGAACGGGACGGTGATCCGGGTGCCGCCGTTGATGTAGCCGAGCGGATCACGCACGATGCTCGTGTTGGTGACTCCGGCGAGGATCTGGAGGAAGAACTTCTTCACCCGGAAGAAGTCGTCCGTCGAGGGGGTCAGCACTCCGGAGAGCAGGAGGCCGGTGGGCGAGATGGAGTTCAGGGCCGCGGTGTTGACCTGGAATTCGTTGCCCAGTCCGACGGTGTGGACCTCGGCGTCGACGGCGCCGAGCCCGACGGCGTCGGCGATCGAACGGGGCCGGTTCTCGATTCCGTCGGTGAACACCAGCATCGCGTTCTTGTCGTAGCTTCCGGCCGGGAGCGCGCTCAACTCGTTGTGCCCCATGACCAGGCCGTCGCCGACCGAGGTTGCTCCGTGAGCACCGTGCGCGTCGATCGCGGCCGCGGCGGCGTCGCGCACGGCTTGGGACACCACTTTGGTGATCGGGAAACCGGGGTACGTCGGGTCGTTCGAGGGGTAGGCGTCGTCGTCGAACCGGGTGAGGCCGATCCCGTTGTTGTCCTGGATCAGCGAGGCGAACAGCTTCGCGGCGTCCTTCAGGACGTCCAGCCGGGTCAGGCCGCTGGTGCCGGCCGCCCAGGCCATGCTCCCGGACTGGTCGAGGACCAGCTCCACGGCCACCGTCGGCCGGTGCACGGTGTTCGCGCGCAACTCGAACTGGAAGTCCTCGCCCGTCTCGTCGCAGCGGATCGTGACGTTGACGGGTCCGTCGCTGTGCGGAGCTGTTCCGACGGCACCCGCGGTGTACTGGAACCAGATCCGGACGTCCTGGTACTGGTGCGCGTGTGCGCCGTGCAGGGCGAACGCCTGGCCGACGGCGACGCCGAACGGCGCGGCGGGCGTGGTCGCGGTGGTGACCCGCAGGGTGGTGTCGACGCAGGTGTAGACCCGGATGACGGCGGCCCGCCAGGTGGTCTCCTCTTCCGGGACGTCGTTGAAGATGACCTGGTAGCGGTTGGTGCTCGCGTTGAACGGGTTCTCGACCTCGTCGATGCGGAAGCTGGTCTGGTTGGTGTCGTAGCAGGGCGGTGCGACGACCGACGGGTCGAGGTAGGTGTGCGGAACGCCCTGGTTCTCGTGCGTCGGTTCCCACGGCCGGATGGGCCGGTTCTCGCTGACCTGGATTCCGGTGCTCCAGGGTTCGACCAGGTGGCTCAGGTTCTGGATCTGTGTGTTTCCCAGCAGGTCCGGTACGGGGACGTCCAGGTTGGTTTCCGCGCCGTAGACCGTGGTGGCGGCCAGCCGCTCCGGATGCGCCGGATCGGTTTGCCACTGCGCGTAGATCCGGTCCACGTTCGAGTGGATCAGGAAGACGAAGGGGTCCCGGAACGCGTTGTGGGGGCTCACATTGGCGTAGTAGCCGTGCGCGAGGTCGTGCAACTGCTCCAGCCCGGCGCGCATCTGCGGATAGGCCGCGGGGTTGTTCAAGCCGATCGCGTTGGACCGGGCGTTGCCGGGGTCGTAGGGGACGGGCGCCGAACCCGGGACGAAGGGCGCCCGGGTCCGCGGGATGTCCGTCGGCGGGTCCACGGGGTTGTCGGTCACGTCCCGATTGGGCGGGTGACCGGAAGTTCCGGCGTCGGGGTCGTAGAAGCCGGCCGCGAGCCAGGGATCTCCGGCCGGCCCGGAGGACGAGCCCATGAAATCGGCGTCGAACAGGTTGACGAGGCCGGTCGTGCCTCCGCCGGTGTTCCCGTTCGGGATGTTTCGTGGGTCGTCCTGGAAATCCCAGTAGTGCAGGGAGAGCTGCGGGTTGATCTGGCGCAGCAGTTCCTCGAACCGGTTGGTGAATTCCCGGTGCCAGGGCAGGAATTCCGGCCCGCGGTGCACGTGCGTGGCCTGGTGCACTTCGTCTTGCTTGAACCACCAGCTCACCCCGCCCGGCGGTGTGTCGCTGCGGCTGCCGGGGTAGAAGCGGTGGTGTAGCTCGATGATCGCGTCCCGGAGCAGCGCTCGCTCCGCGGGTTCGACGTGCGCGATGTTCCGCCGGATCCCGTCTCCCAGTGCCATGGGACAACCTCCAAGGTCGCTTGCGTCGCCGACCGGATTGACGATGAACGGCGTCGTCGGCGAAGGCGTCCCAGGTGAAGAGCGGGTGGATGGTGCGCTGATACATGGTTGGTGGATGTGTCCGATTATTGAGTCGTCTGGAGCTCGCAACGAAGCAGGGTTCGGACGACGCCGTTGGGTTGAGTGTTGTCAATTGATTGAATCCTGTTTCCGGCGGCCTGATCGTAAATTCCCGGCAGCTTTCGTGGTATGCGAGGCGCTGGGCGATCGGCTGGAGATCGGACGAGGTGTCCGAGGCTGGCGACGACCAGGTGCCTGATGGCGGAGGCTGATCAACGACTTGCTGTGCCTCGACCGGCGGGCGGCGGCGGTCGATGTCGGCTGCGGGGCCGGCCGCGCCGTCGCCGAGGGTCGCCGAGCGCGAGGCGAACGCCATTGGTGCCGATCCCGACGCGCGAATGCTGGAGGTTGCGCGTCGGCGGTGACCGGAGTTCGACTTTCGGCGCTGCTGGACGGCGGATTCGCCGATGCCGCCATGCTGCCGGTGGTCACCGGTCTTGCGCCGGCCGGCGGGTTCCAGGCCATCCCGTCGTTCGTCGCTGCGGCAAACCCGGCCCCGAGTGCGAGCGGAACTCGTTTGGTGGCGGGAAGATCCCTGGCTATGGTCGCGAGATGACGGGCTCGAAGCCAGATTCCATGCCGACGTTCAAGCGGCCGCGGTTCGTTTGTCCGCACCCCGATTGCGGTGCGTTCGCGCAGCAGAGCTGGACCATGGTCGTCCGTCGCGCCGGCAGCAGTGGTTACGTCGAACACACCTTGCCGCTGCAGTTCGACTCGGAGGTGCCGAGCGGTGACCCGGACGACGCTGCCCGTTGGTACGCAGCGGAATGCGGTTCGTGTGAGCAGATGTCGCTGTGGCTGGACGAGAGGATGGTTTTCCCAAGCCAGGACTGGCTCGGCGAGCCCGCCCATGCCGACCTTCCGCCCCAGGTCGCCGACCTGTACGCCGAAGCGGCGTCAGTCGCTCCGCGTTCGCGGCGGGCCGGTGCAGCTCTCGCCCGCGCGGCGGTCGAGAAGCTGCTGCGGCATCTGGACCCGGACGCTCCGAAGTCCGCGTCGCTGGAAAAGCGCATCGAACGGATCATTCCTCAGGTCAGCTCGAGGCTGCAGAAGCAGCTGCAGCTGGTCCGGGTGACCGGGAACGGCGCGGTTCACATCGACGACGAGCCGGAATCGATCGTTCTGCTCATGCTCGACGACGATGAAGGCCCGGCTCTCTTGGAGATCCTTCTCGACACAGTGAACCAGCTGACCGAGGAACTCATCACCCGTCCCCGGGTCGTGGAAACCCTGTTCGACCAGCTTCCGGAGAAGGTCCGTGCAAAGTACGCCGAACAGCCCTGACAGTCGCTGATCGTGGAGTCGACCTAGGCGGAGCCGCCTATCCCGCGGCGGACTTGTCCGGCTTCCCCAGTCGTAGGTGCTCGATGTGGTAGACGGCCTCGTCGAGCAGCTGGGCGACGTGGTTGTCGTAGAGGCTGTAGACGATGCTGCGGCCGGAACGAGCGCCGGAAACCAGGCCGAGGTTCCGCAGCAGCCGCAACTGGTGGGAGACCGCGGACTGCTCCATGCCGACGGCTTCGGCGAGCTCGGTGACCGGGCGAGGCCCTTGGCGCAGCTCGGTCAGGATCAGCAGCCGGCTGGGCGTGGCCAGGGCTTGCAGCGTCGTTGCGACGTGGGTCGCCGATTCGGCGTCCAGCCGTCCGGCAGGCCGTTCACGACCTTCGACCCCGTGTCCCATGGCCGGAAGTGTAGCTCAACACACGTATGAAGACGTCTTCATGTGTTCTGTTATGGTCGAAGGATCGGTCTTCTGATCTGGAGGTTTCCCGTGTCCGCGACCTTGAGCGCCCCTTCGGTACGCCCGGCGGCGCCCGCCGTTCCGATGCGGCGGACGAGGCTCTTCGCGTTGCCCGAGATGCGCTGGGCCGCGGCCGCGCTGGTGCTGTTCCTGGCAGGCCTCGCTGTGCAGCTCGCGGGCGGGCCGGAGTGGTCGTGGTGGGCGCTGTACCTGGCCTGCTACGCGGCCGGCGGTTGGGAGCCTGGCTGGGCCGGGCTGCAGGCGCTGCGGGAGAAGACCCTGGACGTGGACCTGCTGATGGTCGCGGCGGCGATCGGCGCGGCGGCGATCGGGCAGGTGCTCGACGGCGCGCTGTTGATCGTCATCTTCGCCACCTCCGGCGCGCTGGAGGCGCTGGCGACCGCGCGGACCGAGGACTCCGTCCGCGGCCTGTTGGACCTCGCACCGGAGACGGCGACCCGGATCACCGGCGACGACGAGGTGGTCGTGCCGGTCATCGAGCTGGCGGTCGGGGACGTGGTGCTGGTGCGTCCGGGGGAGCGGATTCCCGCTGACGGGACCGTGGCCGCCGGGGCCAGCGAGGTGGACCAGGCGACGATCACCGGCGAGCCGCTGCCGGTCGACAAGGCGGTCGGGGACGAGGTGTTCGCCGGGACGCTCAACGGCACCGGCTCGATGCGCGTGCGGGTGGCCCGCCGCGCGGAGGACTCGGTCGTGGCGCGGATCGCGACGCTGGTCGAGCAGGCCGGGCAGACGAAGGCGCGCACTCAGCTGTTCATCGAGAAGGTCGAGCAGCGCTATTCGATCGGGATGGTCGCCGCCACGGTGGCGATCTTCGTGCTGCCGCTGCTGTGGGGCGAAGCGCTGCAGGACTCGCTGCTGCGGGCGATGACCTTCATGATCGTCGCCTCGCCGTGCGCGGTCGTGCTGGCCACCATGCCGCCGCTGCTGGCCGCGATCGCCAACGCGGGCCGTCACGGTGTGCTGGCGAAGTCCGCCGTCGTGCTCGAACAGCTCGCCGCGACGACCCAGGTCGCCTTCGACAAGACCGGCACCCTCACCTGCGGCACTCCGGAACTCGCGGAGGTACGCGTTCTGCCCGGTGCCGGAATGGGCGAAACCGAGGTGCTGCGGCTGGCCGCGGCTGCCGAGCGCCTCAGCGAACACCCGCTGGCCGACGCCGTAGTCGGTGCCGCGCGAGCCCGAGGCCTGCGGCTGCCGGGGGCCGAGGAGTTCAGTGCCCAGCCCGGCCGAGGCGTTTCCGCCCTCGTCGACGGCCACTTCCTGCGCATCGGCTCTCCGGCCGCGCTCATGCCCGATGAAGTCGACGCAAATGCCGTGGCGACCATCGAGGAGATCCAGCAACGCGGGCAGACCGCCGTGCTTGTCCTGAGTGAGAAGCAGGTCGTCGCCGTGCTGGCCGTCAGCGACCAGACTCGCCCCGAGGCCTCGGCCGCAGTCGCCGCGCTCACGCGCCTCACCGGTAAGTCGCCGGTCCTGCTGACCGGGGACAACCACGCCACCGCGGCGCGGCTCGCCGGCGAGGTCGGCATCCGTGACGCCCGCGCCGGTTTGCTCCCGGAGAACAAGGTCGCCGCCGTACGCGAGCTCGAGGCCGCCGGAGCACGGGTCACCGTGGTCGGCGACGGCGTCAACGACGCACCCGCCTTGGCCGCCGCTCACGCCGGGATCGCCATGGGCGGCGCCGGTTCGGACGTCACCTTGCAGACCGCCGACGCCGTCGTCGTCCGTGACGACTTGAGCACGATCCCGGCGCTCATCGCTCTTGCGCGCCGGGCCCGCCGGGTAGTGATCGCGAACCTCGTGATCGCCGCGACGTTCATCGCCGTGCTGGTGCTGTGGGACCTGATCGGAACCTTGCCCCTGCCGCTCGGTGTGGCCGGCCACGAAGGTTCCACGGTCATCGTCGGCCTCAACGGCCTGCGGCTGCTGCGCTCGGCAGCATGGCGGCGAGCCGCTGGAGATTCCGGCCCCGCCAGCTGAACAACGCCGCCACGGTCCGGAGGTCACGGGCGCACAGCGAGGTCGGCCCTGACAACCAGGAAGTTCGCCCACCGCGCGGCGTAGCGCCGCCGTCGAGGCGCCGCCGGCGTGTGGCCGTCGCCGGAAGTTCACCAAATCGGCACGCTTCCGGTCTCCTTCCGGCGAAGCGCGGCAGCCACCATTCCGGTGCCCGTTCGAGACTTGGAGGTTCCGTGCCCGCTTCCCTGCTTTCCCGGACCGCGCGGCGGCTCGCCGTGACCGTCACCGCGGTGGCTGCCACGCTCGGTGTCTGCACCACCGCCGCCGACGCCACCGTGTACAGCTCGTGCACGCAGACCCGCTGCACCGACGCCCGCTCGGCCAACACGACCTGGCAGAGCAAGGGCTACCCCGGCACGCGCGGCTGGTACGACTGGCCCGGCGGCAAGTGCAACTACGCGGGCGGCACCTACCAGAACCGCGAAGGCGAGCTGCCCACCAGCCACTCCTTCCGCGAGTTCGACGTCTACCCGCGCACGTGCGGCGCGGCTCGTGACGCGTACCGGATCGTCGTCGACCTGACCACCGGTGTCGTGTGGTTCTCGCCCAACCACTACACGGACTTCTACAAGATCTGAGCCTGCTCAGGTCAAGGCCGTGCTCCGGCGTCCGCGCCGCGCGCGCCGAGCACGGCCGCGGCCGCGGCGACCAGAACCACGGCCAGGCCGAGGAAACCGGTGCCCAAGGTGGTCGCGACGGCGATCGTGCCGACCAGTAACGGGCCGCCGGCGTCACCGAGTTCGCGTCCGACCTCGGCCGCGCCCATGGTCTGTCCGAGTCGCTCGGGTGGCGTGATCGCGGCCAGGTGCGCGAACCCGAGCGGTGTCGCCAGGCCGACACCGGCCCCGATGGCGACCGCCGCGGTGAGCACGCCGGCGGCCCCGGGAATACCGGCGGCCAGCACCATCCCGGCCGCGGCCAATGCGAGTCCGCAGGCCATGCCGAGCCCGTCCCGGAGTCGGCCGGCGTCCCGGGCGCGGCCGGACCACGGCTGCACCAGTGCCGAGCACAACGCCAGCAACGACACCGCCGCGCCGGTCACCAACGGCGTCAGACCGGCGGCGGCCCCCGTCACCGGCAGGAAGCCCACCCCGACCGCCAGGGCCGCGGTCGTGGCGGCGAGCGTCGCGGTCGGGCGCAGGAAAGAGGCCGCGGTCAGGCGGCGGACCAGGTCGAAGACCGTCTGGCGGGCGCGCGGCAGCGGCGGAGCCGCCGGGACGACGACGGCCGCCCAGCCGGTGACGGCCAGCGCGAGCACCGCGAGCGTGGCGAACAGCAGCGAAAAGCCGCCGAGAGTGATCAGGACACCGCCGAGCAACGGGCCGGCGGTGTAGCCGATGCCCTTCCACGCCCCGTATCCGCCGAACGTCCGACCTTGGCGTTTCGACGGGGACAGTCTCGCGACGAGGGCCCCGGCGGCGGGGGAGAACGCCGCCGCGGCAGCGCCTTGGCCGAGCCGGGCCAGCCCGACGGCGGCGGGATTCCCGGCGAGGACGAACGCGGCTGACGCGGCGGTGAAGGCGAGCAGGCCGCCGAGCAGGACCGGACGCGGTCCGATCCGGTCGGCCAGCGAGCCGAAGACCGGCTTGAGGATCACCTCGGCGCCGTCGTAGACAGCCAGCAGCAACCCCAAGGTCAGCAGGGAAGCGTGCTCGCCACTGGTGTAGGCGCCGAGACTGGCGGCGATGCTGTGCGCGCCGAAGGCGGTCACGAAACCCGCTGCGTACAGCGGTCGCAGGGCGGCGGCCACGTCAGCTCGAGGTCAGCACGGGCCGTAGCGGAGTGCGCTCGGCGAGTTCGACCAGCCGGACCAGCAACCGGCGCAGCAGAAGGAAACCGGCCAAGGAGACGCCGGCTCCCAGCAAGAGCCCGGCGGCGACGTCCTGGGGGTAGTGCGCGGCGATGTACACGCGGGAGAACGCCATCACCGCGGCGCCGATCGCCGCGATCACGCCGAGCCGCCGGTGGACCAGGAACAGCCCGGCGGTGACCGCGCCGGCCATCACCGCGTGATCGCTGGGGAACGACGGGTCGAGGCTGCGCTGCGCCAGCACCAGGATGTCAGGCAGCGTCGTGTACGGGCGGGGCTCGCCCACGAGTGCCGCGAGCGGCTGGTTCGCGGCAAGCGCGAGCAGCATGCCCAGCGGGGCCCACAGCGCCGCGGCCACCCGGACGGGGTTCGCTTGCCGGCGTGCCAGCCACCAGCCGGTGAGCAGCAAAGCGGCGAACAGGACCAGGCCGTAGGCGGCGTAGGCCGAGACGATCGGGTGCAGCCATGCGGTGGCGCGGGCGAACTGGTTGACGGCGAGGAACAGTTGCGTGTCGGCGTTCATGTCGGGCCTCGGTTCACATCTGATGCAGGGCTTGGAAAACGAGATCGGTGTAGGCGGCGAGCCGATCGGCGCAGTGCTTGAGGCGGACCTCGGCTTCAGTGGCCGATGGCGCACCGAACACGTCGCGGACCTTCAGCTCCCGGTGCCACCGCCGCAGGCGCTCGAGGCTTTGCTCCTCTTCTTCCAGTTCGGCCATGGTGAACTTCTCGACGCGGATCTCCTTGTCGATTTCGGCGTCGAACTTGCCGCAGTCAGCCAGGAATTCCTGCCATTCGTCCTCGCGCTCGGCGGTGAACAGTGCTTCCAGCCGGGCGCTGTCCCGCTCGCTGCGCCCGGCGGCGTCGAGCAGCACTACTTCGCCCGCGCCGCGCTCGGCGAGCTCGACCACCCGCCGGACGCCCTCGGCGAAGCCCGGTACGTCCGGCACCGCCCACGTGCCCTGTCCCAGGGAGAGCGCCCCGATCCGGCGCAGCTCCCGCCACACGGCAACCCGATGCCGTGATGGCGCGGCGGGAACCTTCACCACCAGCACCTGCCACTTGCCCGACCTGTCAGTCACGAGTGTGAATGTATCAGGTGTTACATTTGGTTCTGTGCGACGCCTCCAGGGCGGCGACCGGCAACTTCGTCGTCGACGTCCTGCCGGCGTCGCTGGTCGCGGCACTCGGCCAGGCCCTGGCCTTCATCCCTTCGCTCGGTACGGCGAGTTCCAGCGCGAAGCTCGAGGAGGGCAGTCTCGCGGCAGGCATCGTCAACACCGCCTCCCAGGTCGGGTCCGCGCTCGGCCTGGCCGCGATGACCGCGGTCGGGCTGTCATTCGGCGCCGACCAGCACGGCGACCCGGTCGTGCTGACCGGCGGCTTCTCGGCGGCGTCCGTCGGGGCGGCGGGCATCGCGCTGGTCGGCGGCTTCTTGGTCATGGCGACGTTGAGGAGCAGCCGGCGTCCAGCGGAAGTGCCGGCCGAGGAGGTCGTCGCCAGTTGACGACCTGGTGCGGCCCGGCTCCTACACAGTTCGGGGCGGTAGCGCGAACTCGCGCTGCCGCCCCGAATGCATCGGGCGATCAGGCGTGCACGTGCGGCACCCTGTCCGGGCTGATCCGGGCGGTCACCATGGCCTGGAAGTGCGGGCATTCGGCGATGTCTTCGTGATCGCACTCCAACGCGCAGTCGATCAGCTCCAACGATGCCTGTGCGGCGGCGATCCGGGCAGCGAGCTCGGCACGGTGACGGCGCAGGACGGCTGTCCGTCCAGCCGGGTCCTGGGCAGCGAACATCTCCCGGATGTCGTCCAGGCCGAACCCGGCTTCCTTCGCCCGCAGGATCACCGCGACCCGGTACAGGTCGCCCGAGCCGTAGCGGCGACGCGACGCGGTGACCCGGGTCGGGCTCAGCAGGCCCATCGATTCCCAGTGCCGCAGCACGTGCGTGGCCAGGCCGAAGCGCTGCGCGATCTCGCCGATGCTCATCTCCGCGTCGCTTGACTTCATGTCGACATTAAGTCGCAGCATGGCCGACATGTCCAGCACTACAACCGCTCAACCAGACGACGCCACCGAGGCCCTGATCCGGCTGCTCGACGTCGCGGACACGCTGCCCGGTGCGGCCGAGCTGCGCGCCCACACCTACGACCTCTTGCGGCTTGACGAGGGCCGGCACGTCGTTGACGTCGGCTGTGGCGCCGGCCGCGCGGTCGCGGAACTCGCCACCCGTGGGTCGCGGCCGATCGGCGTCGACCCGGACTCCCGGATGCTCGCCGCCGCACGGCGGCGATGGCCGGAACACGACTTCCGGGAAGGCGTCGCTGCTGAGCTGCCACTCGATGATGGCAGCGTCGCCGGCTACCGCGCCGACAAGGTGTTCCACGAGCTCGCCGATCCCGCCGCCGCGCTGGCCGAGGCGCGGCGGGTGCTGGAGCCGGGCGGGTGGATCGTCCTGATCGGCCAGGACTGGGACACCTTCGTCATCGACTCCGACGATCCGGAGCTGACCCGCACGATCGTGCACGCCCGAGCCGGTACCGTGCCCAGTCCACGGGCCGCCCGCGGATACCGGACCCTGCTGCTCGACGCCGGATTCGAGGACGTCACCGTCGAGGTCCGGACGGCGATCTTGACCGACAGGTTGATGCTGCCGGTGCTGGCCGGGCTCGCCGCTGCGGCGTCGGCCGCCGGGTCCGTCGAGCGCGACCAGGCGGAGACCTGGCTGGCCGAGCAGACCCGGCGCGCGGAATCGGATCGGATGTTCCTGGCTCTGCCGTTGTTCATCGCCGCAGGTGTCAGCCCGAAACGGTGATCGCCAGGGCGACCCAGCCCACGCTCGTCGCGGCGAACACCGCCGCGACGAGCGCCTGGAACCCGCGTACCCGGCTGAGACCGGGACGCACGGCCAGCGGCAGGAACAGGAGAGGTTGCACGACGGCGCCGAGCGTGACGAGCGCGGCGATCCAGAGCGGCAGCGCAGGGAGCGCCGCGCCGACGGCGACCTGGATCGTGCCCATCATGACCAAGTCCAGATGGGCCTGCCGGATGCGCTTCGGCCGGCTGACTCCGACACGGTGCAGTGCCGACGGCGCTTGGATCACGAGGACCATGAGCCAGCCGGACAGGGCGGCGACGGTGAGTTCGGCGATCCCGGCCACGACGAGCACCTTCATCGGGCGAGGACCAGCTCGGCCAAGCGGTCCGGATCGTCGATCATGGGCACGTGGCCGCTCCCCGGAAGGGGAACGTGCCGGGCAGCGGGCAGGACTGCTTGCGCTCGCCGGAATTGGCGCGGCAGGAGCAAGCGATCCTTTGTGCCCCAGGCAATGGTGATCGTGCGCTGGTCGAGCTCGGTGCCGTCGCGGAAGCGGTAGTGGCGGCTGTGCGGGAGGGTCGCGCCGACACCGGCGGCTTCGGCGAACTCCCGTACCGTTCGTGTCGCCTCCGCCGCGCTGAACCGGCTCGGATGGCTGAAGTAGATGCCGAGCGCGGCAGCACGCAAAGCCTGACGGCGCATCAGGTGCGACGCGACCGGTGCGAGAAGCCGCGCGAGTACGCGGGAGGTCCGCAGAACCCCGACGACGTACTTCACGTCCCGGGAGGTCCAGAACCCGATCGGCGACAGCGCGACCACGGCCCGCGCCCGCCCTCGCCGTGCCAGTTCCAGTGCGATCGCCCCGCCCAGCGAGTTGCCCACGACGACCGGCCGGTCGAGGCCGAGGTTGGCCAGCAGTCGCTCGACCTGCCGAGTCAGCTGCGGCACGTCCAGGACGCTCCGCCCGGCAAGCGGGGAGGCGCCGTGGCCGGGCAGGTCGACGATAACGAGTTCGCGGAAGGGCGTGAGCAGCTCGGCGATCGGATCCCAGGCGTGCCGGTCGTGGCCGATGCCGTGCAGCAGCACGACCGGTGGACCGCTGCCACGCCGCTCGAACGCCAAGGCGTGGTCCATCGGCAGCCTCCTCCATAAAGTGAACACTGGTGTTCGACTTATCTGCGATCGGAGCGTACCTTAACTCGAACAGGAGTGTTCGAGTTAAGGAGCTGGAGATGACTCACCCCAGTACTCACGTGGCGCATGACGCGCCACCGACGCCGCGCCGCTGGTGGGTGCTCGTCCTGCTGTGCCTGGCCCAGTTCATGGTCATCCTCGACGTCACCGTGGTGAACGTGGCGCTGCCGGTGATCGCCGACCAGCTTCACCTCGACCGAGCCGGGCTGACCTGGGTCGTCACCGCCTACACGCTGTGCTTCGGCGGCTTGATGCTGCTCGGCGGCCGCCTGGCCGATGTACTCGGACGCCGACGCGTCTTCCTGGCCGGGCTGGCGGTGTTCACCCTCGCCTCGCTGGTGTCCGGGCTCGCGGCGAACGCGACGATGCTCGTCGCCGCGCGCGCCGCGCAGGGCGTCGGTGCCGCGCTGCTGTCGCCGTCCGCGCTGTCGATCGTGACGACGACCTTCCACGGTCCGGACCGCAACCGGGCCCTCGGCGTCTGGGCGGCGATCGGCGGCGCGGGCGCGGCCGTCGGCGTCCTGCTGGGCGGGGTGTTCACCGTGGGACCGGGCTGGGAGTGGGTGTTCTTCATCAACGTGCCGGTCGGCGCGGTGGTCGCGATCGCGCTGCCGCCCCTGATCAGGAATCTCCCGGCGCCGCGGTCCGCGCGGGTGGACGTGCCGGGCGCGTTGGTCGCCACCGCAGGTGTCGCGGCGGTGATCTACGGCCTCGTGCGGGCGGGGGACAGCGGCTGGGCCGACCTCCGGACGCTGATCGCGCTGGCCGCGGGACTGGTGCTGCTCGGTGTCTTCGTCACCATCGAGCGCGCGGTGCCGGAGCCGCTGGTGCGCCTGACGACGTCGGCACGGCGGCCCGTGGTGGCCGGGAACCTGGTGATGCTGGTGGCGTCCGGGCTGTTGCTGTCGGACTTCTTCCTCGCCTCGCAGTACCTGCAGCACGTGCTGCGGCTCGGCGCGTTGCGAACCGGTCTGCTCTTCCTGCCGGTCGCGCTGGTGATCGGCCTCGGGACGCATCTCGGCGTCCGGGTCGTCGGCCGGTTCGGCGGACGGCCCGCGGCCGCGGCGGGGTTCGCGCTGGCCGCGATCGGAGCAGTACTGCTGATTCGGCTGCCGGCCGAGGGCAACGCGCTGGTCATGCTGTTGCCGGGGTTCGCCGTGTCCGGGCTCGGGCTCGGCGCGGCGTTCGTCGCCGCGACGACCACGGCCATGGCCTACGTCGACCCGCACGACGCCGGCGTGACGTCCGGGCTGATCAACACCGGCCACGAGCTCGGCGCGAGCCTCGGGATCGCGTTCGTCTCGACGCTGGCCGCGAGCAGCCTGGGCGCCGGCGCGGGTGTCGGCGGCTTCGGGGCGGCGTTCACAGGTGCCGCGGTCGTGGCCGCGGTGATGGCCGTCGTGGTGCTCGGGCTGGTCCCGGCCGGACGTCCCCCGGCCACCGACGGGCCGGTGTTCGCGCACTGAGCACCGTAGGGTTGGGCCCGTGAGCAGCACGACAGGCCGGCGCCGCGCCGACGCCGAGCGCAGCATCGCCGCCATCCTGGACGCGGCCGCGACGAGCCTGGGCACGCAGCCGCAGATCAGCATGGCGGAGCTCGCCCGGACGGCCGGCGTCGGCCGCGTCACGCTCTACGCGCACTTCCCGTCGCGGGAAGCGGTCCTGGAGGCGGTCCTCGAGCGCACGATCGCCGAGGCCGGAGTCGTGCTCGAGGAAAGCAAGCCGGAGGACGGCCCCGCCGACGAGGCGCTGCGCCGGCTGCTGCGGTCGTCCTGGCAGGCCCTCGACCGGCACCGGCGGCTGTTCGAGGTCGCGCAGCGCGAACTTGGCCCGGCCCGGTTGCGGGAATTCCACGACCCGGCGATCGACCGGATCGACAAGCTCGTCGCCCGCGGCCGCCAGGACGGCGTCTTCCGGACCGACTTGCCGCTCAGCTGGCTGGTCACCACGGTTTACACCCTGCTGCACGCTGCTGCCGAAGACGTCAACGCAGGCCGGCTCCCGCACGAAGACGCCGGTAACGTCCTCGAAGCGACGCTGATGTCCGCTTTCGCGCCGCCACTTGCGTAGCGGGCTCGTGAATCGTCCACTTTGGTCACTTTGTCCGCTCCCATAAGCCGATCGTCGGATGACTTCCGCGGCAACGCGGAGGAGAATCCCCACCGCACTTGTTCGTGTCGTGGGCAATTTCCGTCGTCGCTGGGGGTGCGGGATGAGACGTTCTCGATCGGTGTTGCTGGGCAGCCTCTTCAGCCTGGTGATGCTGGGATCCTCGGTCCCGGCCAGTGCGGCGCCGGACGACATCCGGCCGCCCGCGGGAACCGTCCTCGACAACTTCCACCTGGTCGGTCATGCCGCGCTCGACGGCTTCGGTGACTACGGCGACATCTTCGCGCACGGGGACTTCGCCTACATCGGAAGCCGTTGCTCGGGCACCCATCAGGGCGGCGACGGCGTCCAGGTGGTCGACATCTCGCACCCGAACCGGCCGCGCCTGGTGAGCAAGCTGCCGAACCCGGCATACACCCGCGCCGAGGACGTCACAGTGCTGGACGTGCGCACGCCGTCCTTCACCGGCACGCTGGCCGTCGTCGGCATCCAGGCGTGCTTCAGCAGCGGCCACGAGACGGAGGTCGTGCCCGGCGTCAGGCTGTTCGACGTCACCGACGCGGTGCATCCGGCGCTGCTCGGGCAGTGGGACCTGCCGCAGGGGACAGTCGGCTGCCACGAGATCGACGCCGTGCAGCGCGCCGACGGCAAGGTACTCGTCGCCTGCGCGCGCAACCTCGTCGACCACCGAAGGAGCAACGGCGCGACCGCGCTGCACCTGATCGACGCCACCAACCCGCGCAGTCCGCAGAAGCTGACCGACTGGTCGCTCAACCTCACCACCGACCAAGGTGTCGGCTGCTCGGCCGTCCAGTTCGCGCACAGCGCGCGCTTCGAGGACGGCGGCAACTCGGTGTACGTCTCGTACTGGGACGCCGGCACCGTCCACCTCGACATCTCCCAGCCCGCCACGCCCGCGATAGTCAGCGACACCAAGATCACGCCACCGGACGAAGACGGCGACAACCACTCGATGACGCTGGCGAACAACGGCAAGTGGCTGATCATCAACACCGAGGACACGTCCCCGGAGGACTGCCCCGGCGAATCCGCGTACGGCGGCTGGGGCGAGGTCCACGTCTACGACAACACCAACCCGAAGCAGCCGACGTTCCTCGGCACGTTCTCCACCGGCGACAGCCGCTCGACCCGCACCGACGGCGAGTTCACCGACCACAACACCGAAGTCGCCTCGGGCGGCCAGTTCTTCTCGTCCTGGTACTCCGGCGGCATCGTGTGGTGGACGATGAACGACCACGGCGTCAGCGCCCAGCGCGGCCAGTTCGTGCCGCCGCCGAACAGCGACGGTTCCCCGGCCTCGGTCTGGGGTGTGTTCATCGACAAGAAGCACAACGTCATCCTCGGCAGCGACATGACCAGCGGCCTGTGGATCGTCAAACCCACCCGGCTCGACACCCTCTGACCAATCAGGAGGCATCGATGGGTCGCTCCCGTCTGCTCGTTTCACTGGTCGCCGCCTGCGCCCTGGCGACCGGAAACACCGCCTACGCCGAAGCATCGGCCGCGCCGACCGGCCCGGTGGACGCGCAGAACGTGACGTGGCTGGCGCACGCGGACACGCCGTCCGCCGTGGCCGGCCTGGCGTTCATCGGCTATCCCGGGCGCCGCGACTCCGACGTGATGTTCGCCGACGGGGTGTTCGGCCTGCGTGCCTGGTCGCTGTCGGACCCGAGGCACCCGAAGCTCATCGGTGAGCTGCCCGCGTCGGCGCTGGCGCTGCCCGGCGACGACGTCAGCAAGGGCTTCTGGGAGGGCGAGCACCTGCAGGTCGACCCGGTGCGGAAGCTGGTTTTCCTCACACGGGATCCGCGGGCCTTCGGCGGGAACAAGCAGACCGGAACCTCGGGGATCGACCTCGTCGACGCCCGCGATCCGGCCCATCTGCGGTTGATCGGCTTCCACGAGGAGCCGGGTGGCCATACCTCGCAGTGCATCAACGGCTGCCAGTACTTGTGGAGCGGCGGGCCGTCCCACACCGGCACCGGGAACCAGCCACCGGACTGGCAAGGGCAGCCCGCCTGGGTCACCGACGTAAGCCACCCCGAGCACCCCTACACCTTCCCGACGCCGGTGGATCTGCACCGCAACGACGGGGTCACCGACTACGTGCACAACACCGACGTCGACGCCGCCGGAGTCGCCTGGGCCTCGGGCGCCGGCGGTGTGCGCGGGTACTGGACCACGGGTGTCCACTTCGACCCGGTTCAGGGACGCGTCCGGTTCGCCACCGCGGCCGACCCGATCCCTTATGCCGGTGGGAAAATCATCAGTCCGAACGACGCCACCTACACCTTCGACCACAATTCCTGGCACCCGTTGCGCTCGATCGGCGGCTTCGCGCCGGGTGAGCTGCTCTTCGTCACGGACGAGGACTTCGGGGACACCTGCGCCGACGCCGGACGCCTGCTCATCGTGTCGCTCAAAGGCAGCTACGGTGGCGAAGCGTGGCGCTCCACGCCGGAGCATCCCTTCCGGCTCACGGTCGTCGGCGACTGGGGCCCGGTCGGGAGCGCGGGGGAGCAGCCGAACGCGGACTGCTCGGCGCACTACTTCGCGCCGCTCCCGGGAGTCGGCGACGGCAACATCCTCGTCCAAGCTTTCTACGGCCAGGGAACGAAGTTCATCGACTTCTCCGACCCCCGCCATCCGGTCCAGGTCGGCTACTTCTTCCCGAAGGACAGCGAGGCAGCGGTCCCGGCCTACCACGATGGACTGGTGTACGCCGCCCAATACTCCGGCGGCATCGACGTCCTGCGCTTCACGCCGCCCAGCCGCTCTCAGTGACGATTTGTCCGATTCGCGAATGACAACTAAGTTGCATAGTTGACGGAAAATTCCTGTCTGCTACCGCTAATAGTAGAGCGCGGTTTCCGGTAGGGCCGATCGGGTCTACCTCGATTTCGTAATGGGGAGTTAAACTCGCCCGTTGCCTCGATCGAGGTGTGTCGAACCGATTGGGTCACCACGGAAGTCGTGGCCCTGGGTGGCAGGGGAGGCTATGAGACATCGTTTGCTTGTCGCACTGGTCGTCGCCGGTTTTGGCGTCGGTATCGGTGCGCTGCCGGCGGTCGCGGTGCCGCGGAACGATCGCGGTGTCGCCGACGACGGTGCGGTCTACGGCGATCACGACCAGCAGCACGGCGGGGCGGGTGGGCACCTGCCCGCCACGAAGAAGAACGTTCAGCTGGTGGGCAAGGTCGGCGTGCACGACCGCGGCCAAGGCCGCGTCGCCGACGTCGGGGTTCTGGGGAACTTCGCCTACGAGGCCGCGTTCAGCTCGCCGACCTGCGTCAACGGCGGCGTCTACGTTTTCGACATCAAAAATCTCAGTCAGCCGAAGGAAATCGGGTTCATCCCGACCGCGGCGGGCAGTTTCGTCGGCGAGGGAATCCAAGCCGAGCACGTGAAGCTGGCCAGCGGGTTCCGAGGCGACCTGCTGCTGTTCAACAACGAGATCTGCGACGCGACCCAGCCGGCGCCGGTCGGCGGCGCGACGCTGGTGGACGTCTCCGACCCCTACCACCCCAGGGTGCTGGCGAGCGGCTTCGGCGACGTCGACGACCCGGCCGCCCCCGCGCACGCGGTGCACAGCGCCTTCATGTGGGACGCCGGGAACGGTAAGGAGTACGCCGTTCTGGTGGACGACGACGAGAGCGCCGACGTCGACATCTTCGACATCACCGATCCGGCCCACCCGGTGAAGGTCGCCGAGCACGACCTTGCCGCCCTCTTCCCGCAGATCCTGCAGCCGAACGCCGGGCTGGACACCGTGTTCTTCCACGATGTCGTAGTCCGCAAGGTCGGCAACCGGCAGATCATGCTCGCGTCCTACTGGGACGCCGGCTACGTCAAGCTCGACGTGACCGATCCGGCGCACCCTGTCTACGTTGCCGACAGCGACTTCACCAACCCCGATCCGGAACTGCTCGCGCAGACCGGAACCCGGCTGAGCCCGGAGGGCAACGGCCACGAGGCCGAGTTCACGAAGGACAACCGCTACATCATCGGCGCGGACGAGGACTTCGGGCCCACCCGCATCCTCGGCAGCACCGACGACGGCACGTCGTTCAGCGGGGCGCAGGGCGGGCAGGCGCAGCTCGGGGCCGACAAGTCCCTGGCCGGCACGACCGTTTACGTCGGCAGGGCCTGCACCGCAGACGGAGCCATCCCGCCGCCGCCGGCGACCGGTGGTCCGTACATCGCGGTCGTCCAGCGCGGGACCTGCACCTTCAACGAGAAGCAGGCCAACGTCGAAGCCGTGACAGCCAACGGGGGCTACGCGGGCACGATCGTGTTCAACCGCGAGGGTGACGGTGGCTGCGGGGCCTTCGGCATGACCGTCGACGCCACGAAGCCGATCATCTCGGTCGACCGGAAGACGGGATACTCGTTCTTCGATGCGGAGAGCCAGTACGACCCCGCGGCGTGCGCGGCCGGCCCGGCCGACGGATCGGCGCCGGTGCCGTTCGCGCTGGGCGCAGTGGGCGACAAGGTCACGGTGACGGCGAAGTTCGACGGGTGGGGTTACGTCCACCTGTACAAGAACGGTACCGGCAAGCTGCAGGAGCTGGACACCTACGCCATCCCCGAGGCGATGGACCCGGGGCACGCCGCAGGGTTCGGAGCCCTTTCGGTCCACGAGGTGGCGACGTCGCACTGCGACCCGTCGCTGGCGTACTTCTCCTACTACGCCGGTGGATTCCGGGTCACGAAGATCAAGGACAACAAGCTCGTAGAGGTCGGCAGGTTCATCGACGAGGGTGGCAACGACTTCTGGGGCGTCCAGGTCTTCCAGCGTGACGGCGTCGAGTACGTGGCCGCGAGCGATCGCGACTTCGGGCTCTACATCTTCCGCTACACCGGTCCCTGATCGGCTGTCCGTGCCCGCTGCCCAGGTGGCGGCGGGCACGGGCGTTCAGCGAGGTGCGCTACAGGCAAGCGAATTCACTGGTTTACATACCCTACCCCCGTAATGTTATGGTGGCGGAGCCGGCCGATCTTCTCGTGCCGGCGCCAAGACCTGACTCGGAGGGATGACGTGATGGAGACCAGCGTGTACACGGTCAAGGGAATGACCTGCTCCGGCTGCATGAACAAGGTGACGGGCGCGGTGGGTGGCGTGGCCGGTGTCTCCCAGGTCGATGCCGACATCGCGAGCGGCGAGCTGACCGTGGTCAGCGAGGGGCCGGTGGACGCCCAGCTGGTTCGTTCCGCCGTCAAGGAAGCCGGCTACGAGGTCGTGAGCTGAACGCCCGTGTCCGGGGAAAACGGCACTGTGCCGGATGCTGTCGTCAAGATCGTGGAAAACGGGCCGTACCAAGTGAAGGGGCCGGTGCGGTTGGTCGACCATGACAACAACGTGTACGACCTCGAAGGCAAGCGTTCGTATCTGCTCTGCCGTTGTGGACAGTCCGCGAACAAGCCGTTCTGCGACGGCGCGCACGTGCGTACGGGGTTCAGTGCCGGAGAACGTGCGGAGACAGCCGGGTAGTACCTGCAGGGTAGAGGAGTTCAGGTGGTCCGATCCGCATTGCGTCGTCAGTCACCCAGGATTCGCGCCGCGCTCCGGTCGGACACGAGCCGCGCTGTTCTGGCCTGTCTGCTCGGTTGCGCTGTTCGTGCGCTCACCCACAAGGGCCGTAGCGAACCTTCGGTCAGGACCGGACGAGCCGCGCGATCGCGTCCGACGCTTCCCTGACTTTCGTTTCGGCATCCTTGCCGCCGGCTGCCGCTGCCTGGACGACGCATGTCGAAAGGTGCTCGTCGAGCAGGCCCAGGGAGAACGACTGCAACGCCTTCGTGACGGCGGACACCTGCGTGAGGATGTCGATGCAGTACTGGTCCTGCTCGATCATCCGCTGCAGCCCGCGGACCTGGCCTTCGATCCGGCGGAGGCGCTTGAGGTACGCCTCTTTGCTGCCCTCGCTCTTGTTCGCCATCAGGCATCCGTTCTGTGCGGGGGTTTGCGACATCGTACCGGCCTGATCGGCCGGCCGGACCTGACTCCGAACCGCTCACCGCAGGCCGTAGGATTCTTCGCATGACGGCAGCGGTCCGCCGGTTCCGAGCCGCGCGAGGAGGGCTCGCGCGGCTCGTCGTCGTGGTCGCGCTCCTCGTCGGGTTCGCGCTGTCGGGGGGCCCGGTGTGCCCGCTCGGCGGGGACATGCCGATGGCGATGGGTGAGAGCGCGGCCGCGGCCATGGTGCACCGCGATGACCGCCACCCTGCCGCGCACGATGTTGCCGTCGCCGACGAAGTCGCCCCCGTTCCGCAACGGGACGGCGGCGTGATCGCGACCTGCCTGATGCTGCTCGTAGCTGTCGTGGCGACCGTGACGGCAGTTGCTGCCCGGCGCGGGTTTCGGCTGCCCATCCAGGCCTCTCGCTTGACCGAGGTGGTGCCGCGGCTCGCCGGGCCGCGCCCACCGAGCCTCGCCGAGCTCTGCTTGCTCCGCACGTAGGAGGGAACCTCCCGGCACCGGTTTCGCACTGGTGTGCCGGATCCCGCACACCTCCGGTTTGGCCGGAGGTGTTCATCCTTTCCTGCTTTCGTCGGAGGCTTTCGTGAATCTTGCTGCTGTTTTGGTCACCGGGCTGTTCGCCGGTGGCGTGTCCTGCGCTGCCGTGCAGGGCGGCCTGCTGACCGGTCTGATCACCCGCCAGCGCGCGACGGCCGGGCCCGCCGGAGCGAGCCGGCGTGTCCAGCTCGGCGACGACCTGGCCCCGGTCGCGGGATTCCTGGTCGGCAAACTCGTTTCGCACGCCGTACTCGGCGCGTTGCTCGGCGCGCTCGGCGGGGCCGTGCAGCTGTCGGTGGCGGCCCGCACCTGGCTGCAGATGGGCGCCGGCGTGCTCATCGTCGTCTTCGGTCTCGCACAGCTCGGCGTTCCGGGCTTCCGGCGGATCGTGGTCGAGCCGCCGGCGTCCTGGATGAAGGTCGTGCGGAGCCGGACCCGTTCCCAGGCCGCGCTGGCGCCCGCCTTGCTCGGGGTGGTCACGGTCCTCATCCCGTGCGGCGTGACGTTGTCGGTGGAGGCGCTCGCGCTGGCTTCGGGGTCGGCCGTGGCCGGGGCCGCGACGATGGCAGTGTTCGTGCTTGGCACGGCTCCGTTGTTCGCCTTGCTGGGTTACGCGGTACGGAAGGCGGCCACGGCGTGGCGTGGCAGGTTGGCCGTGGTCACCGGGCTGGTGGTGCTGGTGATGGGCCTCTACACGCTCAACGGTGGTCTCGAGCTGGCCGGCTCCCCGTTGGCGGCCGGCCGGGTCGCCGAGGCGCTGCGGGGCGAGGACCCGCCCGCGGACACGGCGTCCGCGTCCACTATGGATGGTCGGCAGACGGTCGTGATCACCGCCCGGACCGATTCCTACAGCCCGGAGAACGTGCAGGCGCGGGCCGGCGTGCCGACGACGTTGGTCGTGAAGTCCGACGGAGCGCGGGGCTGCATCCGGTCCTTTGTCATCGGGGACCAGGAAAAGGTCCTGCCGGTCATCGGAGAGACGCGCATCGAGCTCGGCGTGCTCCAGTCCGGACGCCTCGACTACGCCTGCGGCATGGGTATGTACACGGGCATCATCACCGTCGTCTGAACCGGAGGAACTGTTGTGGCCACGATGACCTACACCCTGCGGATCGACGGAATGCACTGCGGCAGCTGCGCTTTGCTGATCGACGACGCAGTGGAGGACCTGCCCGGCGTTCGTTCGACGCAGACCACGATGAAGAAGGGGCGGAACACCGTCGAGCTCGACCCGGCGCTGACCGGCGTCGAGGACGTGATCGGCGCGATCGAGGAACTCGGCTACCGCGCGACCCTGCTCGACGAAGGGTAGCCGGGGCGCCAGGTCGTTCGCGGCAGCAGGTCCGCCGACGGTGCGGCGGCCAGCCGGTTCCCAGGCCGGCGGCCGCCGCACCCACAGCGGCCCGAGTCCATTTGCGGAAAGACCCGCCCGTTGCCGCGACGGCGAGAAGCCGCCGCATCGCGCGGAGACCCCGTGCAAGGTGCTGCGCGCACGGCCACGGTACTAGATAGGTTAGTAGTGTGGGTGAGGGCCCGTTGGGTGCAACCCTTTGGCGGGTCGCCTGCGTCCTTGCGGTATGCGAGCAACGCTGCGAAAGCTGGTCGTGGTCGCCGCCGTGGTGGCAGGATCGCTGATGATCGCGGACGCGCCGGCATCGGCATCCTGTGTGACGCCGCCACCCGTGTCGCCCGTCGTGTTCACCGGCACCGTGCTCTCGACCGCGCACGACGGTCTCGTTGCGACGGTGCGCACCGACGATGGCCGGACCGTGGAGGTCCGCGGGAATCAGTCGGAGAGTGGTTTCACGACCGTCGACCGGACCTTCGCTGCGGGCGTCCACTACGAGTTTCATCCGGTGAACTCGGTGAATCCGTTCCGGGACAACATCTGCACGGCGACGCGCGTGCTGGTTCAGGTGTCCACGACGGCGACGGCGGCCGTGCCGGCGAGCGCCGCCGCGGAGGAGGCGTCCGACGGTGGCTTGCTCTGGCTGGTCGGGGGAGCCGGGGTGATCGCGTTGGTCGTGCTCGGCGCCGTGTTGTTCTGGAGCAGGAAGTCCGGGCGCCGCACCCGCGACTGAGTCTTCCGGCTCGAGCCGAGATCGGCGCGACTATCCGGCGGTGTTCGCGGGGTGGGTGGCGTCCGGCGGACGGAGGCCGGCCAGGGTGACCTCGACCAGCCGCTCGGCCGCTGGCTCGGAGGGGAGGCCCCCGGCCGCGGTGAGGGCGTGCAGGCAGTAGGTGGCCAGTTCCCCGGCGGCGATGTCGTCGCGCACGGCGCCGGCTGCGGCTGCCTGCTCCAGCAGTTCGCGGAACATCTCACGCAGGTGGTGCTGCGCGTGGGCGACGTGCTCGTCGGGGTGCAGGAGGGCGGCGAGTTCGGCGCCGTAGGGCTCGTTGTGGTGCCGCACCCGTTCCTGGTGGATCAGGGCGTAGGCCTTCAAGACCTGTTCGAGGCGGGCGGCGGGGTCCGCGACCCGGTCGCGGACCGTGGCGAGTTCGTGCAGGTGGGCGCTGATCCGGCGTTCGTGCCAGGCGGACAGGATCGACTCGACGTCCGGGAAGTACTTGTAGAGCGTCGCCCGTCCGATGCCGGTCTTCTCGGCGATCTTCGACATCGTCACCGACGTGAGCCCGTGCTCCGCGACTAGTGCGGCGGTCGTGTCCAGCGTCGCGTCGCGCACCGCCTGGCGGTGGGTCTCGATCGTCTCGTTCCACAGCTTGGGCACCGGCTGAGAATACACAACGGCACTGTGGAGACAGATAGGATTGACAGCGACACTATGTATCGATAAAACTTGCGGCATGGTTGAAGCGAGCGGGCATCCGCAGGTCGTGCGCAGTCCAGACGAGCTCTATGCCACCCGTCCACCGTGGGACATCGGCAAGCCCCAGTCGGCATTCCGGGTGCTCGCAGACTCCGGCGTGCTTCGCGGCAGGGTGCTCGACGTCGGTTGCGGGACCGGTGAACACGTCCTCATGGCCGCGGAGCTCAGCCTGGACGCCACCGGGGTGGACCTCGCTTCGGCGGCGTTGCGCACAGCCGAGGAGAAGGCGAGCGACCGCGGCCTCGCGGCCCGGTTCCTCCGGCACGATGCTCGCAAGCTGGGTTGTCTCGGCGAGTCGTTCGACACGGTCCTCGACTGCGGGTTGTTCCACATCTTCGGCGGCGCCGACCGAGCCGCCTACGCCGAAAGCCTCGGCTCGGTCCTCGGCCCGGGCGGTCGCTACTTCCTCCTGTGCTTCAGCGACCGGGAACGAGGGGATCGCTGGTCGCACGTCCACCGGGTCACCCAGCGAGACATCGCCGCCACGTTCTCCGGCGGCTGGAGGGTCGACTCGATCGAACCGGCCACCATCGAAATCACGACCGACCCGGACGGCGTCCGCGCGTGGTTCGCCGCCCTGACGAGGAGCTGAGCCATGCCGGTCGCCGAAGCAACCGTCCGCACGCCGCGGGCGAGCCGGTTCCTTGTCCAGCTCTGCCGGCACGCCGAGGCCATGGGTGGGCGGGCACGGCAGATGCACGGAGGTGACCACGAACGCCCCGAGGTGGTCCGCGTCGAATGGACCGACGAAGCGGGGCTCATCGAGTTCTCGTGGGGCCGGTGCGCGCTGCGGGCGACGGTGGAGGAGCTGGTGCTGGAACTCGACGTGGACGGTGACGACCGGCTCCGGGTGATCCGGGATCTGCTCACCGCCGACCTCGAGCGGTTCGGGCAGCGGGAAGGCCTGAAGGTCGTCTGGCAGGGACTGGATGCGCCGGCATCCGAGAGCGAGAGCAGGCCCAGGAGGCGTGGGACGAAGGTCGCCTTGGTCGCGGCCGTGGTGCTGGCCGTCGTCGCGCACGTGGTGGTCGGCAGCGCTGCGCTCTCGTCCTGGCGCTGGACCAGCGTGGCCGCGGACATCCTGCTCGCGATTGTCGTCTTGAAGATCGTCGTCGTGGCCGTGCTCGCCCGGCGGCGGGTGCGGGTGCACCACGTCCCGGGCTTCGCCGCGCATGCTGCCGGCCACCTGCACCGGGGTGCACGGCTGAACGGGAAATCAGCCGCCCGACAGCGAGCAGGTCACGACGGCGATCGCGACCAGCACGGCGGATCCGGTGATCGCTGGTAGCGCGGTGACGGCGGCAGCCGCGAAGCCGCAGGACAGCGTGCGGCGCAGCCGGCCCGACGGGGCCTTGCCCGATTCGAGGCGCGCGAGCCGGAGGCCGAGGTTTCCCTGGGCCATGCCGAGGGTGCCGTCCGGCGCCGAGTGCCCGGAGACGCCGACCAGAGCCGTCCGCACCGCCTGGGTGCCGCACGCTCGCACGGCGGCGACGTCCGCGGCCAGTTCGACCAGTTCCCTTACGGCACCGGGCGCTCGGCGGAACAACGGGACGAAGGGGAGGGCTTGCTCGAGTGCGTCCACCCAAGTGATCAGGAAGTGGTGGCGGCCACGGAGGTGCGCCTGCTCGTGGGCCAGGACGGCGGCGACCTCGGTCGCCGACAGGTGGCGGCTCAAGCCTTCGGTGGCGACGATCACCCCGGCGCCGTCGGCGAGGCTGAAGGCCATCGGCTCGTCGTGGTCGAGCCACCAGGTCTCGGGCGACCTCCCGTCGCACCGTGCGGCGATCCGCAGCAGCGACAGGTGTTCCCGGCGGGTCCGCGCCCGCCGCCGGGCCATCCGGGTTCCGGTGACCGCGAACCGGCCGATCAGTCCCGAGACGAGAAGAAGACCCAGCAGGCCGGCGAACTCCTCGCTTCGAGGGGACGTTCCGTGAGAGATCGCCTCCACGCAACCGTGAATTGCGGTCGCCACGCTCGTGCCGTTCCCGTGTCCGGGGAACAACAGCAGGGCGATCCCGGAGACCGTCGCCGCCAGCACTCCAGCCGCGGACAACACCCACGCGGTCAGCAGCGCAGCGGGCTCGGTGCGGGTCAGGTCGGCCCTGGCAAGCAGGGCCGGCGCCAGCCAGCCGGCGGCGAAGGCACCCAGCAGGAGAGCCAGGGCCGCCGTCATCCGCCGGCGACCGTCCGCCGGAGACCCTTGCGGAGCGCGGCCGATTCGTGAGCCGTGGCCGACTGCGCGAAATGCAGCAGTACCGCTTCTGGATCGCCGGACTCGTCGAGGACCTGGCGCAAGGCCCGCGCTGAAGCATCGGCGCGGGTGACCGTGGGCTCGTAGGCGTAAGCCTTGCCGGTCCGTTCGCGGCGCACCCACTCTTTCCGGTGGAGGTTGTCCAGGACCGTCATCACGGTCGTGTAGGCGAGGGCCTTGCCGGTGTCGAGCCGGTCGAGCACGTCCCGCACCTTCATCGGGCCGCCGCCGTCCCACAGGACGTCCATCACCGCCCGTTCCAGCTCGCCGAGTCCGCGCACGGGCCCTCCTGGGTGCCTGCCTGCTACTACCGAGGCTAGTTTAACGGTCAGTGCGCGTCCTCGAACAGATCCAGGAGAAGCCTGGCCTTCTGCACCAGCTCGTCGAACGTGACGACATCGACATCCGGCATGCTGTTCCTGAACAGCTCGAAGCTCCGGATCCGGTCCACATCGTCCTCTCGTGCCAGGTTGCCGATGATCAGCAGGAGCTTCGGTTTGAACACCCGGAAGTCCGGTGGCCGGTCGCCCATGAGCGACGCGTAGCTCTGGCGCAACGTGTAGAGATCCTGCAGAACCTGCTGAACCGCGCCGGCGAGCTCCTTGCTCGGCGGGTAGGCGTTGTTGCGGTAGGGCTGGGCGGTGGTCAAGGGGGTGGCCGGAGTCTTCATCTCGACGATCAGCGCGTTGCCGGTCATCTGGTTGCGCAGCACGAAGTCGGCGTTGTTACCGCCGGTGTTCCGAATGGACTTACCGCCGAGGAACGCCTCCCGCTTCACCACGACCAGGGGGTGGGAGAACACCTGACCGATCGCCCACGCGTTCCGCTCGATGATCTCCTGCCAGAGCTTCTCGTCGGAGCTGTCCAGTTCCGCCTCGGCCTCCGCGAGGAAGCCACGCAGTCTCGCCAGCCCGGTGGCGATGACGATGCGCGTGGAGATCTCCGGTTCGGCGTCCTGCAGCGCGTCGGTCAGTTGTTCGGAATCCTGTCGCGACATCCAGCCGAGAACGCGTTTGACCTGGTCGTCCCGTCCGATCGTGGAGATCGAGTCGAGGATCTCGGCCAGATCCGTGCCGGCGTCGACCGGTAGCAGCCGTTTCGTCCCGTATTCGAATCCCGCGTCCGCCATGTGCTCGTACAGCGCGGCGACGCAGTTGAACAACTTCAGCAGCTCGCCGCTGCTCAAGTCGAGGCGCACGCTCTCGCCCGCCGCCAGCGTCCGGAGGTCGAAGGGCTTGTCCCGCACCCACTCGTCTGCCGCGTTCTTCGAGTAGTACGCCAGCTCTCCCCGGACGGTCGCTCCTGGCTCGCCTTCGTTCTCGACGAGTACGGGCGCGAAGACCAAGCGCTTGCGCCGGCCGTCGCGCAGGACCACCGAGGTGACGTCAGCCGTAGTTCGGCTGGTGCTCGTGACCTCGACGTAGTTCGGTTTCGTCACCCTTGCCCTCCGTTTTCCGGGTGACGGTAAGTCGCGACCGCGCTGCCGGATGTTTCAGCTCGTGACGAACCCGCAACCGCCCGTTGCAACTATCTGCCATAGTAGGTATGGCTACTATGGCAGATAGTTGCAAGCGGTCCTGGTTCGCGGAGGGGAGCCCGGTGGATGGCCGAAAATGCCAGAGGGCAGGCTGCCGGTCGGCTCGCGGCCGACAGGCGCGAAGGGCTCGTGCGGGCACAGTTCGCGGACCCGGCAGGTGCGGCGTCCTACGCCGCGTCATACCGGACCTGGGGTCCGTCCGAACGGTACTTCTCGTCTCGGATGTGCGCTGTCCTGGCGGCGCTCGACCGGTGGCCGGGTGGTGACCTGGTTGACATCGGGTGCGGTCCGGGAATGTTCGCGCGGCGGCTCCTCGAAGTCAGGCCGGACGACTTCCGGATCACCTGCGTCGACCAGTCCCCCGCGATGGTTGCCGAAGCGGAGACCCGGGTCCGCGGCTTCGGTGTCCGCCTGGCGGTGGGAGAAGCCGAGGACGTGCCATTTTCCGATGCGAGCTTCGACGTTGCCGTGGCGATGGGGGTCTTCGAGTACTGCGACATCCCCGCTGCCTTGGACGAGTGTGCGCGGGTCGTGCGCGAAGGCGGCCTCCTGCTGGTCACGATGCTGAATCCGCTCAGCCCGTACCGCCTGTTCGAGTGGGCGGTGTACTGGCCGGCCCTGCGGCTGCTGGGCAGGATCGAGCAGCTGTTCGGGGCGCCCTTCCGGAGGCGGCACTGTCCGCCTCGCACCGGGATCCGGGCGGTGTCCTCCCGGCGCCTGTGCCGGTTCCTTCGGCGCGCGGGCTGGCAGCCGATCGACGTCGTGCGCTACGACGTCGCACCGGTCGTCCCGCCGTTCGACCGGTTGCTGTGGCGTTGGTCGACGAGGTGGCGCGAGCATCCGGAGGTCACGCTCGGCCGCGGCGTCCGGAGCTGGCTCTGCAGTGCCTACTTGGTGGTCGCGACCAGGGGTGGCAGCGTCAGCTCGCGGGCTCCAGCCCGGCCACCAGGTTGAACGCGCCGGTCAGGTGGTTGAGTGACACGAGTCCTACGACGTCGGCGAGCGTCCGGTCGCTCCAGCCGTGCTGCCGCAGCTCGGCGATGTCCTCTCCGGTGATCGACGACGGCTCGGCCAGGACCCGGACGGCGTAGGTCAGCAATGCCGCTTCGCGCGCGTCGGTCGAAGTGCCCTGGCGCGCCAGCGAGATGTCCACCTCGCTCAATCCGGCGTCGCGGGCAGCGTCCGAGTGAGCGGCCAGGCACAGTGCGCACCCCAGCCATTCCTGCACTGCCAAGGAAATCTTCTCGCTGAGCGCGCGCGGGAGCTTCACGCGCTTGATCGCGCGGGACAGTTCGAGGTAGCCCTGCAGCAGTGCGGGGGAATGAGCCATCGTCGCGGTCATCACGCCGGCTTCGCCGTGCCGGTCGATGATCTCCTGCAGTAGTTGCCGGGACCGCTCGGGCGCGTCGGCCGGGGTGAGCGGAGTGAGGCGTGTCATGGGAACTCCTGTCGTCGAGCCGGGTGTTGCCTACCGTACCCCCCTAGGGTATAAATGAGCCATGAGCGAGACGACCTCCGGCCAGCACGGGTACAGCGCCGGCAAAGAGGACTACCTGAAGCGCCTGCGGCGCATCGAGGGGCAGATCCGCGGCCTGCAGCGGATGGTCGAGGACGACAAGTACTGCATCGACATCCTGACCCAAGTGTCCGCCGCCACGAAGGCGCTGCAGTCGGTGTCGCTCGGCTTGATGGACGAACACCTGCAGCACTGCGTCAGCCAGGCGATCGCCGAGGGTGGCACGACCGCCGAAGACAAGATCCGCGAGGCGAGCGACGCGATCGCCCGGCTCGTCCGTTCCTGAAGAACCGAAGGGGAAGAACATGAGCGAGCAGACCTACACCGTGACCGGCATGACCTGCGAGCACTGCGTCCGTTCGGTCACCGAGGAGGTCAGCGAGATCGACGGCGTCACCGGCGTCGTGGTCGACCTGCCGACCGGGAAGGTGACCGTGACCAGCAGCAAGGACCTCGACGTCGCGGACGTGCGCGGCGCCGTCAAGGAAGCCGGCTACGAGCTGACCGCCTGAGGCGCGGCAGCTCCTCGACCTGCGGGCACTCGCCCGCGGTGAGGACACGGAAATGAACACAGCAGCGAAGCTCTCCGCCTACGGTGCGGCGCTCGCCCTGGTCGCCGGTGGCGCCTGGGCGACCGGCACCGCTGTCGGTCCCTTCTCCAGCGCGGCTGGAGTGCACGGCGACGAGGAAGCCGGGCACGGGGACACTCACAGCGGCACCGTCGCGGAGGCCGCGAACACCCACGAGCCCGGCGGGCTCGCGTCGTCCAGGGGCGGCTACACCCTCACGCCCACCAGCACGACGCTCACTCCCGGGACGACGACCCCCTTCACCTTCCGCATCACCGGCCCGGACGGGCACCCGGTGACCGCCTTCGATGTCGAGCACGAGAAGCGGCTGCACCTCATCGTCGTCCGGCGGGACACCGCCGGTTTTCAGCACGTGCACCCCGAGCTCGCGGCAGACGGCACCTGGAGCGTGCCGCTGTCCACCACGGACGCGGGCAGCTACCGCGCCTTCGCCGACTTCAAGCCGACCGGCGCCGAAGCGACGACCCTGGGCGTCGACCTCGTCGCGCCGGGTGACTTCCGGCCGGTCGAGCACGCGCCGTCGAAGACGTCCGCTGTGGACGGTTATCAGGTACGGCTCGATGGCGACCTGGTGCCCGGCAACACGTCGAAGATCACCGTCACGGTCACCAAGGACGGCAAGCCCGTCACGGACCTGCAGCCCTACCTCGGCGCGTATGGCCACCTCGTGGCGCTGCGCGGCGGCGACCTCGCCTACCTGCACGTCCACCCGGACGGCGAACCCGGCGACGGCAAGACCCCCGCGGGCCCCACGGTGACCTTCTACGCCGAGGTCCCTTCGGCCGGCACCTACCGGCTGTTCCTGGACTTCCAGCACGCCGGGAAGGTCCGCACGGCCGAGTTCACCGTCGACACGCGAGAGAAGGCGGGCGCATGAGTACCGAAGTCGAGCGTCCCCAGGTCGCGACCGGCGAGGTCGAGCTGGCCATCACCGGGATGACCTGCGCGTCGTGCGCGATGCGGATCGAGCGGAAACTCAACAAGCTGGACGGCGTAACCGCCACGGTCAACTACGCCACCGAGAAGGCGAAGGTGGTCTACTCCGGCGACGTCGAGCCGCAGCGCCTGGTCGAGCAGGTGGAGGCCGCGGGCTACGGAGCCACGCTGCCCGCCCCGAAGACCGAGGCACCGGAGGCTGCCGAGGAAGAGGATCCGACCCGCGCGTTGCGGCAGCGGCTGATCGTCTCGGCGTTGCTGTCGCTGCCGGTGGTGCTGCTGGCCATGGTGCCGGCGCTGCAGTTCACGTACTGGCAGTGGATTTCGCTGACGCTCGCCGCGCCGGTCCTGGTGTGGGGCGCGTGGCCGTTCCACCGTGCGGCCTGGGCGAACCTGCGCCACGGCGCCGCGACGATGGACACGCTGATCTCGCTCGGCACGCTGGCGGCGTTCCTGTGGTCGCTCTACGCGCTGCTGTTCGGCACCGCCGGCGTGGCGGGGATGACGCACCCGTTCGAACTGACCATCGAGCGGATGGCCGGCGACGGCAACATCTACCTCGAGGTCGCGGCCGGCGTGACGACGTTCATCCTGGCCGGTCGCTACTTCGAGGCGCGCTCCAAGCGCCGCGCCGGCGCCGCCCTGCGGGCGTTGCTCGAGCTGGGTGCGAAGGACGTCGCCGTCCTGCGGAACGGCCGCGAGGAGCGTATCCCGGTCGACCAGCTGCAGGTCGGGGACCGGTTCGTCGTGCGGCCCGGCGAGAAGATCGCCACCGACGGCGTGATCGACGACGGCAGCTCGGCGGTCGACGCCAGCATGCTCACCGGCGAAAGCGTGCCCGTCGAGGTCGGCCCCGGCGACTCCGTGGTCGGCGCGACCGTCAACGCAGGCGGCCGGCTGGTCGTGCGGGCGACCCGGATCGGCTCCGACACGCAGCTCGCGCAGATGGCGAAGCTGGTCGAGGACGCTCAGACCGGCAAAGCGCAGGTCCAGCGGCTCGCCGACCGCGTGTCGGCGGTGTTCGTCCCGATCGTCATCGCGCTCGCCGTGGGCACCCTGGCCTTCTGGCTCGGCGCGGGCGGCACGGCGTCGGCGGCGTTCACCGCCGCGGTGGCCGTGCTGATCATCGCCTGCCCCTGCGCGCTTGGGCTGGCCACGCCGACCGCGCTGCTCGTCGGCACCGGGCGTGGCGCGCAGCTGGGCATCCTGATCAAGGGCCCGGAGGTGCTGGAGTCGACCCGCCGGGTGGACACCGTGGTGCTGGACAAGACCGGCACCGTCACCACCGGCCAGATGGCGCTGGTCGAGGTCCACACCGCGGACGGCGTCGAGGTGGACGAGGTGCTCCGGCTGGCCGGGGCTCTGGAGAACGCCTCCGAGCACCCGATCGCCCAGGCGATCGCCCGCGGCGCCCGGGACAAGGTCGGCGACCTGCCCGAGGTCGAAGGCTTCACGAACATCGAAGGACTCGGTGTCCAGGGCGTCGTGGACGGCGCGGCGGTGCTCGTCGGCCGGACGGCGCTGCTGGCGGAGTGGAGCCTGCACCTTCCTGGCGAGCTGGTCGAGGCCAAGGCCGCGGCGGAGCAGCTCGGCCGGACGGCGGTCGCGGTCGGCTGGGACGGGCAGGCCCGCGCGGTCCTGGTCGTCGCCGACACGGTGAAGCCGACCTCGGCCGAGGCGATCGCGAAGCTGCGGGCACTCGGGCTGACCCCGGTGCTGCTGACCGGCGACAACGAGGCCGTCGCGAAGGCGGTGGCCGCCGAGGTCGGGATCGAGCAGGTGGTCGCCGAGGTGCTGCCGAAGGACAAGGTCGACGTCGTCCGGCGGCTGCAGGACGAGGGCAAGGTCGTGGCCATGGTCGGCGACGGCGTCAACGACGCGGCCGCTCTGGCCCAGGCTGACCTGGGCCTGGCGATGGGCACCGGCACCGACGTGGCGATCGAGGCCGCGGACCTGACGCTGGTGCGCGGCGACCTGCGGGCGGCGGTGGACGCGATCCGGCTGTCGCGGCGGACGCTGCGGACGATCAAGGGCAACCTGTTCTGGGCGTTCGCCTACAACGTCGCCGCGCTGCCGCTGGCCGCGGCCGGCCTGCTGAACCCGATGATCGCCGGCGCGGCGATGGCGTTCAGCTCGGTGTTCGTCGTCAGCAACAGCCTCCGCCTGCGCGGTTTCCGCGCGGCGAGCTGAGTGGTTCCGTGAGGGCCGCCCACCAGTCGGTGGGCGGCCCTCACGGGCAGGAAATCAGGCTGGTCCCGATCACGAGAGCGGCGGCGACCGCTGCGGGGGCAACCAGCGCGGCGAACCCGCCGGCCACCGACACCGCCCGGGCGACGAGCCGCGAGCCGGTCCGGACGGTCAGCCGCTGCAGCCGGATCGCGGTGTCGCCGCCAGCCATGGCCAGCGAGCGCCGGGGACCCTCTACCGCCCGGATGGACAGGAGGGCGGAACGAAGGGGCTCGGAGCCGCACTGCGTCGCCGCCGTCCGGTCGGCCGCCAGCTCGACCAGCAGCTGGACCGCGCCGGGCAGCTCGCGCATCAGCGGGATGAATCCGAGCGTGCGGCCCATTACATCCGCCATCGCCGTGAGCAGGTGGTGACGGCTGCGGACGTGGGCCCGCTCGTGCGCCAGAACCGCGTGCAGCTCCCGCTCCGACAGCCGGTCCTTCAACCCCGTGCTGGCGACGATCAGCGCCTGGCGCCCGCCGAGGCTGTAGGCGACCGGTTCGTCCTCCGGCAGCCAGAGGGTCGGCAGGCGGCGGCCGTCGGCCGAGCCGGACAGCCGCAGCGCGACCAGGTGGCGGCGGTGCAGAACGTTGCGGCGCCGGCGACGTCCGGCCGAAGCCAGCGTGAGCCGGGTGGCCGCGGCCAGCACGACGATGGCAGCCACGCTCCCGGCTATCGGGTCGAGGGCGGGCAGGCCACCGTGGCCGACCGCGGCCCAGCAGTCGTGCAGCACGGCCAGGACGGCCGCAGCCGGGCCGTGGCCGGGCAACACCAGGAGCAGAACGCCGGCGATGGTTCCGGCGATGAGCCCGGCCGCGGTCAGCAACCACCAGGCGAGCGCCGTGCCGGGGCCCACCTGGGCGGAGAGCCAGCTCAGCGGCCGTGGTGACCACCAGCCGACCACCAGGACCCCGAGCAGGAGCGCCGCCGCGGTGATCACCGTTTGCGCGGCTTCCGGCGCAGGGCCTTGCGGAGGAAGTCTGACTCCTCCTCGGACGCCGAACGCACGAAGTGCAGCAGCACCGACTCCCGGTCGCCACCGGAGTCGAGCAGCTCCCGCAGCGTCTGCGCGGTGGCCTCCTCGCGGGAGGAGACCGCGGTGTAGTGGTAGGCGCGGTTCTCCATCTCCCGGACGACCAAGCCCTTGCGGTGCAGGTTGTCCAGCACCGTCATGACGGTGGTGTAGGCCAGGTCGCGGTGCTGGTTGAGCTCGTCGAGCACCTCGCGGACCCGCATCGGTTCCGTTGCGTTCCAGAGCACGTCCATGATCGACGCCTCGAGCTCGCCCAACTTCAGCATGGCACCTCCGCGCAGAAGGATACCGGTCCGGCCGCGATCACCCGACGATGCGCCGGGCGCCCATCAAGTGGCCGTCGCCGCGCTGGGGACGCACATCGACCAGCTGTCCTTCGGTGGGGGCGTCGACCATCTTGCCGTCGCCGACGTACATCGCGACGTGGTGGATCGCGCCCGCGTTGCCCGTGCCGTCGTCGTAGAACAAGAGGTCGCCCGGGACGAGCTGGTTGAGCGGCACCGCCTTGCCGGCGGTGAACTGCTGGCGGCTGGAGCGCGGGATCGTGATGCCGGCCTGCTTGTACGCCCAGGACGTCAAGCCGGAGCAGTCGAACTGGTTCGGCCCGGTGGCGCCCCACTCGTACTCCGAGCCACGTTTGGACAGCGCGGCTTGCAGCGCGTCGTTCGCGGCCCCGGGCGGACCGAGGTAGGAACCGCTGTCCTGGACCGTACCGAGCTTGCGGCGATCGGACGAGGGAAGCTCGCCGAGCGCCTTGCGGACTTCGGCGATCTGTCCCTTCAGGTCCGCCTGGCGCTTGCGGACCTCGTCCAGTGCCGTGGCCGCGTCGTCGGCGGCCAGCTGGGCTGTCTTCTGCGCGTTCGCCGCGGCGGTTTTCGCGTTCTCGGCCTGGTTCACGGCCTCCCGCAAGCCACCGAGCACGACGGTCTTCTGATCGGCCAGCACCGACAACGCCGAAGCGCGGTCGAGGAACTCCTGCCGGTTACCGCTGTCGAGGAGCATCGCGGTGTTGTTGAGCTGCCCGCCGCCGAGCGCGGACAGCGCGATGGTGTCGACCTGCGGACGGAACTGCGCGATGGCCGCCTGTGCCTTGCCGAGCTCGTCGTTGGTCTTGGTCACGTCCGCGTTCGCCTTGTCGCGGTCGGCCTGCCGCGCGGTCAGCTGATCCTGGGCGGTCAGCAGGTCTTCGTCGGCCTTGGCGGCCTGCGCGCCCAGTTCCTGGTAGCGCTGCATCGGGTCCTGGCTGCTGGTGGGCGGCGGTGCCGGCTGCGCGCTGGCGGGGAGCGTCCCCAAGCCGATGAGCAGCAGTGCGGTGGTGGCGGCGAGCGGATGTCGCAGGGAGCGCCGGTGCGGTGTCACGGTGCTGAATCTCCTGTCGTGGGGACCTTCGGTGAAGTGGACCGCCCCGCCGGCCTGCGGGTCACAGTAAGGTAACGCGGGCGGTTTGTCCACTATCTGGCTTAGTACTAGACAGGTAGTTGTCAGCCCTCGGTGAAGGTTTTCGCTTCCGGGTCCACGAAGGGCGGATGTCACACGTCGGCACGTGCGCGAAGGCCACCCCGGGTGATCCCGGGGTGGCCTTCGCTGATCGGAATCAGCTCTGCGAAAGCAGGCCCTGCATCTCCGTGATCTCCGCCTGCTGGGCGTCGATGATCTTCTGGGCGAGTGCCTTGGCGTCGGCGTTGCTGCCCTTGGACAGCTCGGTCTTGGCCATCTCGACCGCGCCCTGGTGGTGCTTGATCATCATGTCGAGCCACATCTTGTCGAACTCGGCACCCTTGGCCTGTTCGAGCTTCTGCATGTCGGCGTCGGACATCATGCCGGGCATCGAGCCCATCGACCCGTGGTCCATGCCCGGCATGCTCGGCATCGACGAGGTCGAGGGAGCGCCCCAGGTGGTCAGCCAGCCCTGCATCTGCTGGATCTCCGGATCCTGGGCCTTCTCGATCCGGCTCGCCAGGTCGATGACCTTCGGGTTGGTGCTGCGGGACGGCACCAGCTTCGCCATGTCGAGGGCCTGGCTGTGGTGCGGAACCATCTGCTGGGCGAACGCGATGTCGTCGGCGTTGTGGTCCCCGGCCTGCTGGCTCGGGGACGCTGCCGGCGCGGACGGGCTGGAGCTCATGCCCGGCATGGACGCGTGGTCGCTGCTACTGCACGCACTCAGCACGAGCGCCGACACAAGGGCGACGCCGCTGACGAGCAGAGTTTTGCGCATGACAAATCCTTCTCTGTGAATTGCTGCTGTAAGACCGGTGAGGACCGCGGAGAACGCGGCCGGTCAGGTCCGCAGAACGCAGAGAGAGGTGAGGATCAGCCGGCCACGTCTGTCGGGCGGACGTCCGGGGACGGGAGAGCCGCGAGGGCTCACCGGCGCGAGAACCTTCGCCGGACGCGACCGGCTGAGCGCCAGGAGGGCGAGGAAAAGCGCCACCGCCGCACCGACCACGGCCATGCAGAGGTGGAGCAGATCGTGGGCGCCGTCCGGCATGCCGGGGTGGTGCTCGCCGGAGTCCCAACCGGCGACCATAGGTGATTCGAGCTGGACATTCGGCATGGCGTGCATCACGGAAGCGCTCTCCGGGGTCTTCGCCATGCTGACGTGGTGCATGGCGACGACGCACAGCGCGAGCGCGCACAGCAGCATGACCTGCTGTACCTTGCCGAGCCGGGCCGTCGCCATGCCTCTACGGTACCCAGTCCTGTGCGGTGGGCGCGGTGTGCCCCGCCCTCCCGCTAGGCGTTGTAGTACGAGAACCCATAGTTGTCGCGCGCGTTCCCTCAGCGCTTCGAGAGCATGTCTTGCGCCGAGGAGCAGGGCGGAGGCCAGGGTGATGGCGCTGATGATCGAAGTCTTGCGCACGTCAGTTCCTTCTCTGCTGGTTCAAGGGATTCGAACGAGGTCTCACGGAGCACCCGATCGATCACACCCGCAACACGCAGAGAGAGGTGAGGGTCGCTCGCCCGTGTAGGTCGGGTGACCGGCTGGGCCGTGGGGTGCCGCGAAGGCCCGCTGCTGTCGTCGCGCCGAGTCCGGGGAACCCGGCAAGGGCGAACAGCACGAGCAGGATTGATGGCATCCCGTCCAAGATGGCCAGGCACACGTGCGTCATCACGTGTGCGCCGCACGGCGGGCAGGCGTGGTGCGGCGACGCGGACCCGGTGTCCAGGGCCATGGCGGCCGGCGCCGGTTCCGCGTGTTCGACCACGGTTTCCGCGGTACCGGACATCGCGCCGGGCGGATTGAGGTGGTGCATAAGGATGACGCCGAGGGCGAGCGCGCACAGCAGGAACAGCCGCTTTGCCCCGCTTAGCGCGCCCGCCGGCATGGCATCTCCGAACAACGACCCCCCGGGCCGTTCCCGGGACACGCCTCCTACACGGGCACAGGGGTGAGCCGGTTCATCGGTCGTAGGGCGCGCAGGCGCCAAGCGGGTTCCGGGTGGCTACTACTTTAAGTAGTTCTATCCGGGGTCAAGCTGCGCCGACGATCGGCCGGAGCCGGATGGAGGAATGTTGCCGGTAAGCACAACTAGTCTACTTAGTAAAGTAGTAGCACATGAATGATTCGCGACTTTCGTAGCTGTGGCAACGGATATTGCCGGGCTAGCTTTCGTCTGCCGTCCGCACTCCCGGATGGGTCCCCAACGGAATCAAGGAGTTTGCCATGCGCAAATGGCGACTGCTTCTCCTCGTGCCGCTCGCGGTGGCGGCACTCGGTATCAGCACGACCGAGGCATCGGCGAGCAACAGCTGGGGCGGGTACCACTGGGCCCGCTCGTCGACATCCACCGTCCTCCGCCTGACCGTCCTCGACAGCGTCACCTCGACCTGGGACGCGAACCTCAGCAAGGCCAACTCCGACTGGAATCGTTCTTCGGTGTTCGAGAACGTACTTTCGGCGAGCGACACCAGTACGACGACGCGGCGCAGCTGTCCGGCCTCGTCCGGGCGGATCCGCGTGTGCAACTACACCTACGGCAGCACCGGCTGGCTGGGCGTCGCCGAGATCAACCTCTCCAGCGGGACGCACATCGCCTGGGGGACCACGAAGGTCAACGACTCGTACTCGATGGGTACCTACGCCAAGCAGCACGTGATGTGCCAGGAGGTCGGGCACGACTTCGGGCTGGACCACCAGTTCACGAACGCCGGGTCCTGCATGGACTACGCGGGGCAGAACGACCCCGCGTACGTCTCGCCGAACTCGCACGACTACAGCGAGCTGCTGACGATCTACAACCACGGTGACGGTTCGGCCGCAGCGGCGGCCCCGTCGCAGTCGAAGATCACCGCGGGCGGCGTCCAGACGTCCATCTACTGGAACGACTGACCTGGTGGCTCGGCCGGCCCGGGTGTCCCGGACCGGCCGAGTGCCGGTGGGTAGGAGCTTTCTCATGCGTTCGCGCGGTCCCGTGCTTCTCCTGATGAGCTTGACCGTCCTCACGGCCTGCCGCGCCGACCCGGCGCCGGCCGGAGGCCTGTCGATTCCGCCGCACCAGCCCTCCGTGGTGGCCGGGCCGTCCGGCACGCTCGACGTGGTCGTGCGTGAACCGGCCGACCGGTCGCAGACCGCGGTCCGTTACCTGCGTGTCGAGGACGACCAGGGCAAGCCGGTTCTCGAGCGCGAGTACCGGACTGCGCCGGCGGTGCTTTCGGCACCGTTGTCCGCCGCTCGCTACCGGGTGATCACCTGGAGCCGGGACTGCAGCGGTTCGTGCCAGGCCGCAACCGATGCGACGCTCGGCAAAGCCACCCGGATCTGCGGAACCCGCGTCTCGATCGCGGAGGGCGTGGTGGCCAAGGTCGCCGTCGAGGCACCGTCCGATGCGGACTGTTCGATGATCGTCGCCTGACCAGGTCTGGGTTCTTCAGTATTCATAGGGGTCTTGCGGGGCCTGGACGGCCTTCAAGGAGTCGACGACGAAGGTCGGCGTGTAGCTGTTCGCGGGGGTGGCGGTGTCGGGCCGGACCGTCCCCGTCGTCTCGACCCACTGGTCGTCTCGCAGCGCCGCCACGCCGGCGCCGGTGACCCTGACCTTGACGGGGAACGCGTCGGCGGCGCAACAGCCGATGACCAGGCGCGCCAAGTAGACCACGTTCCGGTTGTGCGCCACGAAACCGGTGAGGCGGACCGTCCGCCCGTTCAAGGAGTTCGTGGCGTCCCAGCCGGCCCGCGTCACGACCTCGGTCAGGGTCAGCGGGAGTGGGTTGCCGGACGCCAGCGGCGCGAACGCGCTCGTCTTCACCTGCCTGGCCTGCGAGATGACCCGTCCGTCCGAGCGGTTGACGCTGTCGGCCCCGAGGGCCGGTGGTGCGATCAAGAAGATCGCGAGCACCGGCAGGATGAGCATCCAAGTGCTGCGGGTTCGGTGGGCGTGGCCGTCGTGCTCAGTCGCGGGGTGTGGTTCGACGCGGCGTGCGGTGCGGATGTCCCTGGTGATCGCGGCGACGGCCAAGGCGGCCATGGCGGCGCCGGACAGGATCAGCCACGGTTGCTGGGCCGGCTTGACGTAGCGCAGGTAACTGCCGTCCACCGCGATCTTGATCAGTGCGCCGCCGAGCAGGAGCAGCAGGATGTTCTGGGATTCCCGCCTCACCGGGCACCTCCGAGGAACAGCAGCCCGGCACCGACGCCCGCGGCGATGGCCACGAGGAACGCCGCCGGCGCGAACCTGACGACGAACCGGCGGCCGAACGTGCCGCCGTAGAGGGCGATCAGCTTGACGTCCACTGCGGGGCCGACCACCAGGAAAACCAGCCTGGGCAAGAGCGGGAGCGCGGACATCGACGCCGCGACGAACGCGTCGGCCTGGCTGCACAGCGCCAGCACCACGGCCAGCAGGGCGAGCACGACGACCGCCAGCCAGAGGTGGCTGCCGAGCGAGACCAGCCAGGACTGGGGGACGAGGACGTTGAACACCGCCGCTGTCAGCCCGCCGACCACCAGAAAGCCGCCCGCTCCGACGAGGTCGTGCCGCGCGGTCTCGGTGAACACCGACCAGCGCGAGGCGGCGGGATCGGTGTTCGTCTTGCGCTGCACCCGCTCGGCCATCCACTCGGCACGTCCGAACTTCGCTCACAGCCAGCCCATCGTGATCGCCGTCGCCAGAGACCCGGCGAACCGGGCGGCGATCATCTCGGGCTGCCCCGGGAACGCCACGGCTGTCGCGACCAGGACGACCGGGTTGACCGCGGGGGCGGCCAGCAGAAAGGCGAGCGCCGCGCCTTGGGGCACGCCCTGTTGCATGAGCCGACGGGCGATGGGGACCGACGCGCACTCGCACCCGGGCAACGCCACCCCGGCGACGCCTGCGACGGGGACCGACATCGCCGCGTTTCGAGGAAGGAGCCGTTTCAGCAAGGCGGGCGGCACAAAGGCGGCGATCGCTCCGCTGAGCAGCACGCCCAGGACGAGGAACGGCAGGGCCTGGACGCAGACGGCGACGAACACGGTGGCGCCAGTGCCCAGCCCGGCAACGTCCAGGAGCTGGATCAGCTGCTTTTGCCCGACGAGCGCGAGCACGAGGATCACGCAGAGCACCTCGAGCGAGCCGACCCGGCGGCGCCGGGTCGCCGGAGAGGGGTGCTCGGGTGCCGCTTGATCACCCTTTGCGGAGGCTGTCACGCCGGACATGCTGCCAGGTGTAGTACGAACTAGGGTAGTAGACCCCGGTGGAACGGGCGCGGGCCCATGAGAGATGGGACCCGCGCCCGCTTCACGCGCCGGTACGGGGGGAGGGACCGGCGCGGCCGCGCGACTGCCTTGTTCAGGCGTCGGTCGACATAAGCGGCATACTACGTTAACTAGTAGTACCCGGGCAACGGGCGTGGTCGATGTCGGCCTTGATCCCTTTGAGTAACCGCACCACGGGTTCGAGCTCATCCACTTCGCGGCGGCAACATATGCAGAACCGGACGTGTTGCCGGTACGCGGCGGCTTCTGCGGGGTGGAGGATGCCGTGCAGGAAGGGGCTGGCGGTTGCGACTCGTGGGCATCTCCGTTCCATGGCCCGCCTCCCTTCGGGATCCTGGCCAACCAGCTACTAATTAGCATAGTATAGCCGGATTGTCGGGTTCGTCGCGGAATCCGGCTTGTTCGGCTCGGAGAAGGCCCTTCATCGCCTCGGCGGCGGCTCGCTCGTACCCGGCCCGCAGGCGCGCGGCAGTCTTCGGTGGGATCTCGCCGGCATCGACCTGGGCATCGAGGGCGACGATGTCGCGAAACGCCTGGTCCCGCTCTTCGGCGAGCTGCTGTCGGCTCACGGTCGCCCTTATGAGCCGGATGCCGGTGTGATTCCCGCGTCTGACGAGGTTTTCGCAGTGACGTCCACGGCGCAGTCCTCGGGACCGCATCCGCGCCGGCGCCAGCGCACGACCACCGCGGCGGCGAGAGCGGCGAGAGACAATGCTGCGAGCGCCGGCTGCACCGGAGCCCAGATGCCCAGGGCGCCGGAAATGCCGAGCAACCCGACCACGACCTTGTTGCACACCGGGCAACCGACGGCGAGCACCGCGGCGGTCACCGAGCCGACGATGCCGCCGCGCCCCCGGAGGTCGCCGGCCGGGCGGGGGATCGCCACCCACAGGCCGGTCAGTGCGACGGTCAAGGCCAGTACGGGGATTTCCCACCACCGCACCGGTGTCATCCGGGTGAAGAACGGCGTGTCGAGCACATCGGTGGGCACGCCGACAGCGAGCGCGCTCAGTGCGGCCGCGCCCACCGCGGCAGCCCACCGGCGGCGATCATTCCACATAGGACACCACCGTCATCATGGTCGACTCCCCGTGGTAGGCGTTGTGGCAGTGCGTCAGCCATTGCCCGGGATTGTCCGCGTCGAAGTCCACTTCGACCGTCCGGCGTGGGAGGACGAGCACGGTGTCCTTCCGCGGGCCGGGTGCGTTCTGGCCGCGCACCTGGAACGTGTGGCCGTGCAGGTGCATCGGGTGGTACATGTCGGAGTCGTTCACGAACCGCAGTCGGACCCGCTGTCGCTGCCGGACAGGGAGGCCGTCGGCGGGATCGTACGGTTTTCCGTTGATGGTCCAGTCGTACTTCGCGCCCGGGCTGGCGAGTTTCAGGTCGTGGGTGACGTCGGGTGCGCGGTTCTTCAAGTCCACCTGTGGAGCCGCGGAGAAGTCCTGGACGGTCTGCACCTTCGCCTTCTTCAGCAGCTCGGCGGCGCTGTCGTTCGCCGTGCCGGCCCGGCTGTTCCCGGCATGCACGAGGACCTGCGCGTACCCGCTCTTGCCCTCGGCGATGGCGAGGACTGGGACGCCGGTGGCCGGCACGGTGAAAACGGCGTCGATCCGCTCGCCCATGCCGAGCAGCACGGCCTCGGCGTCGCCGGATGCCGTGGTGGGGAAGCCGTCCGTGTGGGTGACGCGCAGCGGAACGCCGGGCACGCCGACCCGGAACGCGGTGTCGGCGCCCGCGTTGATCAGGCGCAGCCGGATGCGCTGCCCGGGCTTGCCCGGGAACGACGTCGGTGCGGTGGCGGTCCTGCCGTTGGCGAGGAAGTGCGGATAGGTGACGTCACCGGCATCGCCGCCGAGAAGGTCGGACTTCGGCATCCCGCCCATGTGGTCCATGCCCGGCATGGCGCCCATGTTCATGCCGTTCTGCTTGAGGTTCGCCAGCACGGCGTCGGGATCGGTGCCGGTGCCGTCGAGCCAGTCGTCGAAGACGATCACCAGCTCGGTGTCGTAGTCGCCGCCGTCGGCCGGGTCCTCCACGATGAGCGGGGCGTAGAGGCCGCGGTCGAGCTGCACGCCGACGTGCGGGTGGAACCAGAAGGTGCCCGCTTCGGGGACCGTGAATTCGTAGGTGAAGTCGCTGCCCGCGGCGACCGCGGGTTGAGTGAGGTCGGGTACGCCGTCCATGTCGTTGCGCAGGGCCAGACCGTGCCAGTGGATCGTGGTCGGCTGGGGCAGCCGGTTGCTCAGCTTGGCCTGCAGCACTTCGCCGCGCTTCAGCCGGATCTCCTTGCCGGGGAGCTGGCCGAAGCTCCACGTCCGCACCTGAACGCCGCCGAGGTCCAGCTCGCCGACCTGGGCGGTCAGGTCGACCGGGCGGACGACGGCGCCGGCCGGCCGCCGCGCGGCTTCGGCGCGGGCGATCAACGGCGACGTCGGGCCGACCTTGGCCTGCGGCGGCGGTGAGGCGCTGGACGAGCACGCCGCGAGCCCGAGTGCGGCGGTCGCGCCCGCGCCCAGTGCGAGAAAGCCGCGCCGGTTCAGCAGGGTGGACGGGCGTTCGGCAGGCGTCATGGTGTCCTCTGCGGGCCGAGGGTGTCTACTAAGGCTAATAGTAGAGACCCCGGGGATCACATCGCCGTGAGGTCACGCCGAAACGCGGCGAGCACCAGCCCGGATATCGGCCCTAGCGCCAGCGATACCACCGTGGCCGCGTACGCGGTGGTGGCTGCCCAGCGGTCGACGACAGTGGTTTCCTGCACCTCGGCGGAGCGTACGGCCGGCGCGATCCAGCGGAGGTAGTAGAAGAGGCTGGCGACGGTGTTGACGGCGGCCACGACGACGAGCCAGCCGTACCCGCCGTCGAGGGCCGCGGTGAAGACGGCCAGTTTTCCGGCGAAGACGGCGGTCGGCGGCGTGCCGACGAGCCCGAGCAGGCACACCACGAGGCTCACGGCCAGCCACGGGCGTTGGCGGAGCAGCCCGCGGTACTCGTCGATCAGCTTCCGCTGCGGGAGGGCGCAGACCACCGCGAAGGCGCCGAGGTTCGTCACGGCGTAGGCCGCGAGGTACAGGAGCATGCTCGGCAGAGCCAGAGAGCTGCGGCCGGCCACGACGACGGCCATGAGCAGGTAGCCGACCTGGCTGATCGTCGAATAGCCGAGCAGCCGGCGCACGTCGCGCTGGAAGAACGCGGCCAGGTTGCCGAGCGTCATGGTCACCGCGGCGATCAGGGCCACCAGTAGCGGCCAGTCGACGGACGAGCCGGACATCGCGGTCGCGACCAGCCGGTACGCGGCGACGACGCCGCCGATCTTCGGGACGGTCGTGAGGAACGCCGCGGCGGGCGGCCGGGTGCCTTCGGTGACGTCCGGGATCCAGAAGTGCGCCGGCACCGCGCCCATCTTGAACAGCAGCCCCGCCAGCACCCCGACGAATCCGACCGCGACCGCCGCGGTAGGGGCGGTGCCCAGCGACTTTTGCAGGTCGGCGTAGGTCGTCGCGCCGCCGACGCCGAAGAGGACGGTCGCCCCGGCCAGCATCGTGATCCCGAGCAGCGCGCCGAGCAGGTAGAACTTCAGGGCGCCTTCGGTGCCGAGGTCGTCCTTGGCGAACCCGGCGATCGCGTACAGCGGGATGCTGGCGAGCAGATACGCGGCGACGAGCAGGAGCAGGTCGTTCGCGCCGGTGAGCACGATCGTGCCCAGCGCGGCGAGCAGGACCAGGACGTACAGTTCGCTCTCGCGCGCCGACGATCGGAACTCCCCGGCGCTGACCCCGAGGGTGAGCAGGACGGCGACCAGGACGATGACTCGTCCGGCGTTGGTCGCGACGTCGATGGCGTAGCTGTCCCCGAACACCGTGCGGGCCGGGTCGTTCCAGACCGCCACGGTCGCGACCACGGCGGCCGCGCAGGCGAGGGCGGTGAGGAGCCGGACCGGCCACTGCCGTTGCCTGGGCAGGTAGGACCCGAGCAGCAGCCCGGTGACCGCGGCCACCGCGAGGATGATCTCGGGCAGCAGCGCGAGGGGGTCCTCGTTCATCATCTCCACGGCGCGGTCACCGGGCCAGCAGGTTCAGGACCGACCGCGACGCCGGTTCGATCAGGTCGAGCAGGAACCGCGGGAAGACACCGACGACGATGGCGAGCACTAGCAGTGGCGCGATCGAGGCGCCTTCGGCGACCGTGAGGTCGGCCGTGGGCTTGTTCACCTTGCCCAGGAACACCTTCTGGAACGCGCGGAGGAACAGCGCGGCGGTCACCAGGATGCCGAGGAAGGCCAGCACGGTCGCGACCGGCGCCGGACCCAGCGAGCCGGTGAAGATCTGGAACTCCGCGATGAATCCGGAGAACCCGGGCAGGCCGAGCGACGCGAACGCGGCGGCCGCGGTCAGCCCGGCGAACCGGGGCGCGCTCGCGGCCAGGCCGCCGTAGCGGTCCATGTCATAGGTGCCGCCGCGTTCGTAGAGCACGCCGGCGAGCAGGAACAGCGCGCCGGTGATGAGGCCGTGGCTGACCATCTGCGTGACTGCGCCGGTGACGGCGAGCTGACGCGCTTCGACGTCCGAGTTCGCGACGAGACCGGCCGCGCCGACCGCGAGCACGATGTACCCCATGTGGTTGACCGACGTGTAGGCGATCATCCGCTTGAAGTCCCGCTGCCCCAGCGCGACCAACGCTCCATAGAGGACACTCACGACGCCGACGATCACGAACACGAGTGCGTAGCGGCGCCAGGTGTCCGGCAGGATCGGCATCGCGATCCGCACGAACCCGTAGGTGCCCATCTTCAGCAGCACGCCGGCCAGGATCGCGGACCCGGCGGCGGGCGCTTCGGTGTGCGCGGGCGGCAGCCACGTGTGGAACGGCACGGTCGGTGTCTTGATCGCGAAGCCGACGCCGAGCGCGAGCAGGACCAGCCCCGCGGCCCACCCGCCGCCTGCCAGCGGTGTCCGGCGGGTCAGCTCCACGATGTCGAAGGTGTGCGGCGACGCCGTCACGTACAGCGCGATGAATCCGACCAGCAGTGCCAGCGAACCGACGAAGGTGTAGAGGAAGAACTTCAGGGCTGCGCGCGCCGCGTCACGGTGTCCCCAGCCGGCGATCACGAAGTACATGCCCACAATGGACAGATCGAAGAAGACGAAGAACAGGATCAGGTCGAGCGAAACGAACAGCCCGAGGCTGACGGACTCGAGGAACAGGAACAGAACCGCGAAGGACCGGACGCGATGTTCTTGCCGCAGCGAATAGACCGCGCAGGCCAGGAACAGCACGGCCGTGAGAGCCAGCAGCGGCAGGCTGAGGCCGTCGACGCCGAGGTGGTAACCCGAGCTGATGCTCGGGATCCACCGCAGGTTGACCTCGTAGGCGTAGCCGTCGCCGCCGGGGTAGCCGATCCAGAGCGCGATGACCAGGGCCAGCTCCACCGTCGCGGCGGCGATCCACCACCAGCGGATGAAGGGGTCACCGGCGCGCGGCAGCACCAGCGGCACCACCGCGGCCACCAGGGGCAGGAACACCACGACGCTGAGCACGCGCTACCTCACGTTCGTCACAGGATGATCAACAACACGGCAAGGACGCCCAGCGCGACCGCGGCCTGGGCGTAGTAGTGGTGCAGCTGCCCGGTCTGCGGGCGGGGCGCGAGCCGCCCGAGCGCACGGGTCCCGCCCGAAATCGCCCGGACGACGGCCTCGATCGAGACCTCCACGCGGACGTCGGCCAGCTTCCCGAGTGCCGCGCCGGTCGCGGCGGCCACCCGGACTCCGCCGTCCACGACCTGGTCGTCGAACCGGGCCAGGCTTCGTGCGAGCCGCATCGCCGGTGTCGCCACGGCGACGTGGGCGACGCGCTCCAGCCGCAGCCAGTCGGCAAGGACCCCCGCCTCCGGCAGAGCCCGTCGGCGGACCCAGAGCCCGGCCCCGACGACGCCGACGATCGCGAGCAGGCCCGACGCAACCAGTTCGACCCAGCTGGGTGTCGCCTCGGGAGCGCCGACGAGCCTGGCGAAGCGCTGCGCGAAGTCCGGCAGGCCGCCGATCCCGAGCAGCGCGGCCGCCGCCGCAAGAACCGGCAGCGGCCCGAGCAGCAGCGGACTCAGCCGCCGTTCGGCGACCTCGGCCGGTTGCCACAGGATCGCCAGCACCCTGCCGACGTAGGCGCCGCTGACCAGTGCGGCGGCCAGCCCGGCGACGTACAGCGCGGGGGAGTCGGCCAGGGCCGCTGCGAGCACGGCGTCCTTGGTCACCCAGATCGACAGCGGCGGCACTCCGGCCAGGGTGAGCGCTCCGATGGTGAACGCGACGCCGAGCAGCGGATACCGGCGCGCGGCGCCCCGAAGGCGGTCGAGGTCCTTGGTGCCGAGGGCGACCAGCCAGGCCCCGGCGCCGAGGAACAGCAGGCTCTTGGTCGCCGCGTGGGCCACGAGCTGGCCGGTTCCGGCGGTGCCACCGCCGGAACCGGCGGCGAGCACCATGAACCCGATCTGCGAACAGGTGGACGCGGCCAGCACCTGCTTGAGGTCCCGCTGGACCACGGCGACCGCGCCGAGCACCAGCGCGGTCAGCACACCGATCCAGGCCACCGTGTCCGCGGCCCAGCCGGTCGCGGCCAGCAGCGGCTCGACCCGGATCAGCAGGTACGCCCCGGCGGCGACCATGGTCGCCGAGTGCAGCAGCGCCGAGACCGGGCTCGGGCCGTCCATCGCGCGGGAAAGCCAGAAGCTGAACGGCAGCTGCGCGGACTTCCCGAGGGCGGCCAGCGCGATCCCGGCGGCCACGGCGTCCCGCCAGCCACCCGCGGCCGCGGGCAGCCCGGCCAGGCTCAGGCCCGCGACCCCGCCCGCGAGCGCTGCTCCGGCCGCGAGGTACAGGCCGAGGTCGGCGGAGCGCGTGGTCAGGAACGCGATCGCGCCGGAGCCGACGCGGTGGTCCTCCCGCCACCAGAATCCGATCAGCGCGTACGAGCACGCGCCCATGACCTCCCAGGCCATCAGCAGCACCACGAGGTCCCGGGCGGTGACCGTGATCAGCATGGCCCCCGCGAAGACCAGCATCAGGCCGTGGAAGCGAGCCCGTGACTCCTCCGCCCCGAACTCCCCGGCGGCGAAGACCAGCACCGCCACCAGCACCGCTGCGACCGTCACGACCATGACGGCGGACAGCCCGTCCACGGCGAGCCCGACTCGCAGCCGGGCCAGCAGCGGAGCCGACACCTCGGGCCGCGTGATCGCCGCAGCGACCGCCAGGACGAGCGTGACGACGGCCGTCCCGACGCCGGCCACCGGAGCGACGCGGTCCGCGGTACGGCCGGTGAGCAGCAGCCCGGCACCCACGAGCAAGGGAACGGCGATCAGCAGCCAGAGGGTCATCGGCTCAGCCCTTGAGGTCCGCGGCGGAGTCGGTCAGGTCGACGTCGCGGCGCCGGAAGATCGCCGTGACCACCGCGAACCCGATTGCCATGTCGACCGCCATCAGCGTCACCGCGACCAGCACGACGACCTGGCCGTCCGGTCGGGTGGGCGAGGCGAAGTACCAGAACGCGGCCCCGGCGACGATCACCGCGTTGGCCATCAGCTCCAGCCCCATCATGATCATGACGATGGACTGCTGGGACAGCGCGCCGTAGAGCCCGACGCTGAACAGCGCCGCGGCGAGGAGGAGAAACGCCTGCAGGGTCACCGGTCCAGCCCTCCCCGGATCGGGTCCGTGGGCCGCTTCTCGCGGAGCCGGTCGCCGTAGCGGTCGTAGCGGCCGCGGTGGTGGGCCAGCACGACGGTGGCGACGATGGTGGCGAACAAGCACAGCCCGAGCACCATCATCACCAGCATTTTCGAGCCCATCAGGGCTTCACCCAGCGCTCGCGTCGGATCCGCCGGCCGTGGTCGGTCCGAGGTCGGCCAGTCGACCAGGAAGATGCCGGCGGCGAGCGCGGCGAACACCCCGCCCGCGATCGCCAGGGAGCCCTTCTGGTTGTGCACCATGGTCATCGGCATCAGGCCGGCTGGGTTCATCATGTACATGATCATGAAGACGACCATGACGACCATCTCCATGATCATCATGAGGATCACGAGCACGCCCAGGTAGGCCAGGTTCAGCAGGAGGACGGTGCCCGCGGCGAAGACGAACGAGGCCAGCAGCGCGAAGGTGGCGCGCGCCATCGAGTCCACCCGGAACACCGCGATGCCGGTCACCACCGCACCCACCGCGCACAACCAGAACGCGACTTGTGTCCACATGCGACGGACTCCCTTCAGCGGACGAGGACGACGACGGCGACGACGAGGGCCTGCACCAGCGTCAGCGGGATGAGCACGACCCAGGCGATCTCCTGGTAGCGCTCCATCCGCAGCGTCGGGATCCGGCGCTTGACCCACACCAGCAGGGCGAGCACGGCGAGGGTCTTGGCCAGCGACCACAGCCACGAGGGCAGCAGCGGCCCAGACCCGCCGCCGAGGAACAGCGGCACCGCGAACGCCGCGCCCGAGGTCAGCAGCAGCCACCGGGCGGCGGCGAAGACGAGCCGGTCGACGCCGGACAGCTCGGCGGCCGCGCCACCGGCGGCGTCGGTGCCGACCGGGTGGCCGAAGGGTCCCCAGAACGCCATCGCGAGCACCGACAGCAGATAGACGACGAACGCGACCGGCATCCACACCACGAACCACAGCGAGTCCTGCGCGGCCACGACGTCGGCGACCCGCAGCGAACCGGCGCCGAGCGCGGCGGTGATGAGCGCGAACATGTGCGGCAGCTCGTAGGCCAGGCCCTGCGCGATGAACCGGTAGCCACCGACCAGGCCGTACGCCGAGTTCGCGCCCCAGCCGACAAGCCAGACGGCGGCCCAGGCCACGACCGCCATCGCGTTGAACCAGACGATCCCGATCGACAGGTCCGCTACGGCCCACTGGCCGAGCGGAGTCACGAGCGAGGCGAGCACCGCGGCCAGCAGCAGCGCGAGAGCACCGCCTCGCCCGAGCAGGACGTCGGCCGCGATCGTGCGGCGGCGTTGCTGGACGAGCAGACCGCAGGCCTGACGCAAGGGCAGCGTCACCGCCGTTCGTCCGGGACCACCGCTCGCCCGTTCCCGCAGGACCGCGTCCCATGAGGCGGTCGCCGTGGCCAGGATCGAGAGCACCACGGGCAGTAGCAGGCCGCCCCACCAGGGGAGTTCGTCAACCATGGGAGACCCGCAGGCGTTCGAGGTCGGGATCGAAGCTCGCCACGACCAGGCGGGCCGTCGCGAGCTCGGTGCCGGTCAGCAGCGTCGGCAGGGCATCGAGGATCTCGGTCGGGTCTGTCTCGCCCGGGTTCTCGGTGCCCTTGAGCGCGGCCGCGGCCTCGTCGATCCAACGGGTCAGCCGGTCCCATGCGTCGCCGGACGCGGCGTGAGCACCGATCCCGGTCAGGGACCACCGCAGGATTCGCGAGCGGCGGACCTGCCTCGCCCAGCGCGCGAAGCGCACGTCGACGTCCTCGCCGGCCAGCAGGTCGTCGCGCAGCCGTGCGGCGGTGACCGCGGCGTACTCCCAGTCCGCGACGGTCAGCAGGCGCACGCAGCTGTCCAGCCGGCGCGCCGCGATCCGGGCCTCGCCGTCCCAGAACGGGGGCGTCCCGTGCCCGTGGGGCAGCACGGTCGCGACGACGGCCTCCTGCACGACGTCGCCCTGCAGGACGACGCGCACCAGCAGGCCCGACGGCCAAGCCGGGAGCACCGGCCCCAGCGGCACGGTCAGACGGTCGAGTTTCAAGCCGTCGCGGTCGTCGGCCCGGTCGGCCATCGGGATGCCGCCGGGCATCTCCATGCCGCCCATGTCGTGCCCGTGGTGATGGCCGTGGTCCATGTGCTCGGAGTGGCCACCACCGCCGTGCTGATCGTGCTCGGCGCCGGAGGTGTGCTCGTGGTGCTCGCCGTGGTCCATGTGCTCGTCGGGGGCGTGCTGGTCGTGTTCGCCGTTCGGAGCAGGCTCGTGGTGGTGTTCATGCTGGCCGTGCGATGCGTCCGCGTGGTGTTCCACCTCGTCGGTGACGTGCACGTCGGTCATCTCTGCTGCGGTTGACGAGCGTTGCTCATCTCGCGATCGCAGACGCCGCTCGGCCTCGGAAAGCGCAGCCGGAACCTCCGACGGGTCCGCCAGGCCGATGCGCACGCGAGGCGCCGGAACCAGTTGCCACACCGCGTCGACGAACGGGGCCATCGCGGCGTCGTCCGGGCCCGCGACCACCAGGAGGTTCGCCTCCGCGGGATTCAGCGCGGGCCGCCAGCCGCGCAGGCGCATCTCCCGTTCGACGGCGAGGCGGACACCCGTCGCGCCGACCGCGCTGGCGATCAGCGGCCGGACAGGCGTCCGGCCGAGCAGCCAGGCCGTCAGGTCCATCGGAAGACGCCTTCGCGCCGGGCGTACCAGACGCCAGCGAACAGCACGGCCAGGAAGGCGAACATCTCGACCACGGCCGTCGTCCCGACCTCCGCGACGACGAGCGTCCACGGGTACATGAACACCATCTCCATGTCGAACGCCAGGAAGACCATGGTGATCGTGTACCACCGGACGTGGTAGCGAGAGACCGCATGTTCGGCGGGGGAGCCACCGGAGAGGTACGGCAGGACGTCCCGAGCGGCCGGCGCCAGCCGGATCAGCCTTGCGACGCCGTAGACCGCCGCAGTGAGCACGAGGACACCGACGAGCACTACGAGAGCACCCTGCACCGCACCTCCCCCTGGCCACGTCGATCTACTAAGCAGCCTAGAGGACCGAAATCGGCGAGGCAGCTCGAAATCGGATCATACATACGGGTAGGGGGTAACGCTATGCCCTCGGCAGGTCGGGCGCCGGCTGCGATCGCCGAGCCGGACCGGGTGGCGTCACCCGGTCCGGCCCGGAAGGTCAGGCCGTCGGGCGGGTCGCCCCGGCGTACTGGCTCTGCAGCGGGGAAATCTTGACGACGTCACCGCTGGTCGGCGCGTGCACCATCTTGCCGTCGCCGATGTACATCCCGATGTGGGACACCGGCGAGTAGTAGGCGACGAGGTCGCCGGGCTGCAGCTGGTCGCGCGGCACCGACGTGCCGTACTGGGCCTGTGCGGCGGAGTTGCGGGGCAGCGTGATGCCGGCCTTCGCATACGCCCACAGCATCAGGCCCGAGCAGTCGAACGAGTCGGGGCCGGTAGCACCCCAGACGTACGGCTTGCCGAGCCTGCTCAGTGCCGCGTTGACCGCGGTCTGCGCGGCCGCGGTCGGTGCTTTGACGTTGGGCGCCTCGCCGCCGGTGTCCCGCTGGGCGGCTTTGTCTGATGCGCTCAGGTTCTTGTCGGCGGCCTTGATCTGCTCGATCTGGTCGTTGAGCGTCTTCTGCTTGGCCTTGATGTCCTCGGTCAGCTTGGCCGCGGCGTCCCGCGCGTCCTGCGCGCGCTTCGCGGCGTCCGTGGCTTTCGAGGTGGCGTCGTTCGCCTCCCGGACGGCGCCGGTGAGGCTGTCCATCGCGCCGTTCTTCTCGCCCGCGATGACTTCCAACGCCGAGGAGCGATCCAGGAAGTCCTGTGTGGACGTCCCGGACAGCAGTGCGGACAGCTTGTTGAGCTGGACGCCGCTGGTGAAGGACGCGCCGGCGAACTTGTCGACCTCGGCCTGGTACTTCTTCTGGTTTTCGGTGGCCTTGGCGCCCTGGTCCTTCGCCGCGTTGACGTCGTTGGTGGCCTTGTCGAGCTCACCCTGCTTGGCCTTCAGGTCGTCCTGGGCCTTGAGCAGGTCTTCGTTGAGCTTTTCCGCCTGTTCGGCCAGTTCGCGGTACTTCGCGAGGGCGTCGGAGCCGGAGGGCGGGGCTTGCAGGACGGGGACGGGTGCGGCGGTGGCCGAGGGGAGGCCGACGGTGACGAGGGTGATCACCGAGGCCGCGGCGAGGACGCCGGACACCACGCGTCTGATCGGTTGCGACTGCACGGTCGCGCAGTTCTCCTTTGCCATCGGGCCGCCGGGCATGGAGGAGAAGAGAATCGGGGGATTCCTCTTCACCCAGGACCAGGCCGCGCTGCATCGCAACAGGTGAAGCGCGCGTTGGTGGTCCGGCAACCCGGCAGCGATCCCGCGTCGCCGTCGGGGGACAGCATCGGCCGCGAGATCTCGGACAGATTACGAACCGATCGGGCTGCCGTCCACCTTCTGGGGGAAGAAAATCGCCGGTTGCTGCGCGAGCTGGCCAAACGCACCACGAAAAACCGCGTCGATCACGATGCGTTGAGGCGGGTGCACGTGGAGCTACTAGTTACGATAGTAACCAGGATCTCGTCGTGAACTGAAGCATTTGTGAGGTGTACCCGTCGTCGAAGCTTGGCCGGTCTAAGGTGTAAGGTTTGCGAGCCCACTGCCGGTGCTGCTGCGCACGCCGATGCGGTGACGCACGTGAGTCTCCGTCGACGGAACGCGTATCGAAGCCGACGCCGTCCTCGTCGGCATAGGCGCGGTTGCGAACATGGCGCTGCCGAAACCGCCCGACTGATTGTGGACAACGGTATCCGCGTCGGCGTCCGCCTCTGTACCAGCGAGCCGTCGCCAACGCCGACCAGCCGTTCCACGGTCGTCCGATCCGCGTGGAGCACTGGGCGACGCACTCAACCAGCCGGCCGTCGCGGCGGCCGAGATGTTTGGCCAGGACACAACCTACGACGAGCTGCCGTACTTCTTCACCGACCAGTACGAGCTCGGGGTGGACTACCTCGGCCACAATGACGGCTACGACCGTGTTCGCTTCCGCGCTGACGCCGAAACATACCGAAAACTCGCCGCCGTGCGTCCGCAAAACCGGCTGTGGTCTGGACCGGTGACGGACCACGATCGCCAGGCGGAGGCACCGACGCGGCTGCGCTCAAGGACGGCCTGCCTGCTGGCCGGTGGCATACGTCACGTCGGGCTGCGCGGCCTCGCCGAGGCGGGCGGGTCAGTCCCCGACGGGGTAGGCGAGGCAGGTGCCTGCGACGGTGGCCTTCATGCGGGACCCCGGCTCCGGCAGGTCGTCGCCGGCCACCCGGGCGGTGACGCGGGGCCCGTCGGGTGCGACCCGCAGCCGGACCGACGCGTCGTGGCCGTAGTAGCTGATGTCCTCGACCTCGACCGCCACACCTTCGGCCGAGGACGCTTCGGCGAGCCGGATCTGTTCCGGCCGCACGAGAAGCTGAGCCCGCCCAGGGTGCGCGTCGGGCACGGCGACCTCACCGAACACGCAGCTGGCGAGTCCGTCGCGGACGTCGGCGGGCAGGAGGACCGCGTCCCCGACAAAGCTGGCAACGCGGGTATCGCGTGGTGTGCGGTAGATCGCGGCCGGGGTGTCCAGCTGGACGAGGCGTCCGGCGCGCATCACCGCGACCTGGTCGGCCAGCGAGAGAGCCTCTCCCTGGTCGTGGGTGACCAGGACCGCGGTCGCGCCGGTGGCGCGCAGGGCCGCGGCAACCGCGCGGCCGGTTCCCTCGCGCAGGCCGGGGTCGAGGGAGGAGAACGGTTCGTCGAGCAGGACGACGGCCGGGGACGGGGCCAGCGCGCGGGCGAGTGCGACGCGCTGCTGCTGGCCGCCGGACAGCTCGTGGGGGTAGCGCTGGGCCACCGCGGTGTCGAGGTCGACGAGGCCGAGCAGTTCTCGCAGCCGCGCCCCGTCGCCGCGGGCGGCGCGTGGCAGCCCGAAGGTGATGTTCGCGGCCACCGTCAGGTGCGGGAACAGCGCGCCCTCCTGGGGCACGAACCCGACGCGCCGGCGCTGCGGTGGCACCGGGCGTCCGGCGCCTGCCACGGTGTCGGCGCCGAAGGCGATGGTGCCGGCGTCCGGGTCGGTGAAGCCGGCGATGATCCGCAGCAGCGTGGTCTTGCCGCAGCCGGACGGCCCGAGGACGGCGGTGAGGCCGTGCGCGGGGACGTGCAGATCGATCCCGTCGAGGACGCGGGTGGTCCCGAAGGCCTTCGTGAGGCCGGACACGGTCAGCGAGGTCATCGCGTCGAACTCCTGCGTGGCGTGCGGGTGAGCAGGTAGGTGGCGGGGGCCGACAGCAGCACCATGACCGCGGCGTAGGGGGCCGCGGCGGCGTAGGCGGCGCTGTCGCTGTCGGTCCAGAACTGCGTGGCCAGGGTCCGGGTGCCGATCGGCGACAGCAGCAGGGTCGCGGTCAGCTCGGTCACCACGGCGATGAACACCAGCGCCGCCGCGGCACCGAGCCCGGGCGCGGCCAGCGGCAGCGTGACCCGCAGCAGGGTCGGCAGCCGGCCGAGGCCCTGGCTGTGGGCGACGTCCTCGAGGACGGGCGGCGCCTGGGCGAACGCGGCGCGCACGTTCACGACCGCCCGCGGCAGGTAGAGGATCACGTAGGCGGCGACCAGCAGCACGATCGTCTGGTACCACATCGGCACCACCCGGATCCCGAGCGTGACCAGCGCGAGGGCCACCACGATGCCGGGCAGTGCGTTCCCGAAGTACGTGCTGCGTTCCAGCAGCGTGGTCAGGTGGCCGCGATGGCGGTTGGCCAGCCAGGCGACCGGGATCGCCGCGATCACCGCGCACAGCGCTGCGAGAGCGCCGAGGCCGAGCGACGTGCCGGTGGTCTCCAGCAGGAGGTCCATCGAGAGGTCGGAGGAGGTGCCGGTCACCAGCCAGTACGTGAGGCTGCCCAGCGGAACGCCGAGCGCGAGCGCGGCGAGCGCGCCCAGCGCCAGCAAGGCGGGCCCGGTCCACGGCCCCAGCCGCACCCGCGCCGGCGGTCGCGCGACACCCGCACCCACCCGGGAGTAGCGGGCGTTGCCGCGCAACCGCAGCTCGCCGAGCAGCAGCACGAGGCAGCACAGGACGAGCACGGCGGCGAGCATGTTCGCGGCCGGGCCGCTGAACGACGACTGGTACTGGTCGTAGATCGCGGTGGTGAACGTCGGGAACCGCAGCAGTTGCAGGGCGCCGAACTCGGCCAGCAAGTGCAGGGCCACGAGCAGGCAGCCGCCGGCGAGCGCCGGCCGCAGCTGGGGCAGCACCGTGCGCCGGAACGTCCGGAACGGACCGTCCCCGAGACTGTGGGCGGTCTCCTCCAGCGCGGGATCGAGGCCGCGCAGTGCCGCGGCGACCGGCAGGTACACGAACGGGAAGTAGGACAGGGTCACGATGACGAGCGCGCCGAAGTAGCCGTTCGCCGCGGGCACGAGGGACACCCAGCCGTAGCTGTTGACGAACGCCGGGACCGCCAGCGGCGCCGCCATCAGCACGGTCCACAGCCGCCGCCCGGGCACGCTCGAGCGTTCGACCAGCCACGCGGCGCCGGTCCCGAGCACCGCGCTCAGGACGACGGCTCCGCCGGTGAGGCGGACGGTGTTCCAAAGCAGTTCGGCCGTCCGCGGTCGCAGGACCAGCCGGCGCACCTCACCCCACCCGGCGTCCACAGTGGACCAGACGACGAACCCGAGCGGTACCACCGCGAGGGCGGCGACCGCGACCGCCGCCACGACCACCCCGAGCGGCCGGCTGTCGCGGCGCGGGCCCCGGCGTACGTCGACGGATGGGGGCGCGGACACTCAGATCAGGCCTGCTTGCTGCATCAGCTCGACGACCTTGGGGCCGTTCAGCTTCGCCGGGTCGACCGCGGGCGGATCCAGCTCGGTCAGCGGCTTCAGCTTCGGGTTCGGCTTCGCATCCTTGCCGATCGGGTACTCGAGGGCCTTGCTGTCGGCGAGGATCTGCTGCCCGGCATGGCCGGTCAGATAGGCGACGAACCGCTGCGCCTCCGCGGCGTGCTTGGCGTCCTTGAGCACGCCCGCGCCGGAGATGCTCAGGAAACCGCCGGGATCCTTGCCGCCGAAGAACTTCAGCTCGGTGTTCGCGCTGTTGGCGCCGGACTCGGCACGATCCTTGTACCAGTAGTAGTGGTAGATCACGCCGGCTTCCAGCTCGCCGCTGTTGACGGCCTTCATCACCGCGATGTTCCCGGGGTAGACCTTGGCGTTCGTCTTCAGCCCGGCCAGCCACTGCCGCGTGGCGTCCTCGCCCTTGACCTCCAGGACGGCGCTGACGATCGCCTGGAAGTCCGCGCCCGCCGCGGCGATGCCGATCTTGTCCTTCCACCGCGGCTGGGCCAGGTCCATCAGGGACGCGGGCACCTGGTCGGCGGTGAGCTTCTTCGCGTTGTACGCCAGCACGGTCGAGCGGGCGGCGAAGCCGGTCCAGTTGCGGCTCGACGGGACGAACCCGGCCGGGACCTGACCCAGCGTCGCGTCGTCGACCTTGGCGAACCGGCCCTTGCCGTCCACCAGGCTCATCGCGGGCGAATTCTCCGTGACGAACACGTCCGCGGGGCTCGCGGCCCCCTCCTGCACCAGCTGGTTCGCCAGCTCGAAGTCCTTGCCGGAGCGGATGTCGACCTTGATCCCGGTCTCCTTGGCGAACCCGTCCACCAACGCCTTCACCAGGTCCTCGTGCTGGGCGTTGTACAGCGTCAAGGCGCCCCCGCCGGCCGCGCTGCCCGATCCGGCGCCACACGCGCTCGCGGCGAGCGCGACGACAACGCCGACGACGGCCAGCGCCGAACGCCTGGTGAACCGCATCACGACCACATCTCCGAAAGTTAGGCTTAGCTTGGTTAGGACACCTTAAGCACATCCGGTGGGGTTGGCAGCGTGATGCCCGTTACTCCGAAGTGGTGGTCTTCGGCGAAGCGAAGTTCGTTGCTTTCCAACGGAAAACGCACCTTAGGTGAGTCCAATTCGGATTTACCGTCCGCTAACCAAGCGGTGTGGCGCAGGCGACTTCGCAAAAGGGTTTGGTTAGCCTATGCTTCGCTCCGGTCGCGCGCCGCTGCGTGGCCGGAGCGAGCGAGGACTACCCGGACATGACCCACGATTCGCTGATGTTGGCGCCAGCACAGAGAATTCTTCCCTTCAATCCGTCTACTGTGTACTCGCCGGTGCGCTTCGCGGGAAACCTGGCCGGGCACGGTGATCGCGCGGCGGTCGTCACCGCGGACGGTGGCACCGTCAGCTATCGCGAACTCGACCAGCGGGTCTCGTCGGTCGCCGAGATTCTCGGTGCCACGCGCCGCCTGGTGCTGATCGAGGCACACAACGACCTCGCGTCCGTGGTCGCGTACCTCGCCGCGCTGCGGGCCGGGCATCCGGTGCTCCTCACTGCCGCCGACCACGTCGAATCTCTCGTCGAGCACTACGATCCGGACGTCGTGCTGCGCGGCGGTCCTGCGCACGAGCTGCCGCAGCCGCAGTTCCGGCGCTCCGGATCCCGGCATGCGCTGCACCCCGACCTCGCTCTCCTGCTGTCCACATCGGGCTCGACGGGATCGCCCAAACTGGTCCGGATCGCCGCGAGCAGCCTGCAGGCCAACGCGGACGCGATCGCCGGTTACCTCGGCACCCGCCCGGGCGACCGCGCGGCTCTGTCGCTGCCGATGCACTACTGCTACGGGCTTTCCGTCATCAACAGCAACCTCGCTGCCGGTGCGACACTCGTGCTGACCGCGGGATCGGTGACAGATCCGGGATTCTGGACGACGGTGCGCGAACAGCGCGTGACGAGCCTGCACGGCGTCCCGCACACGTTCGAGCTGCTGGACCGGATCGGCTTCGACGAGCACACCACACCGCACCTGCGCTACCTCACCCAAGCCGGCGGCCGGCTCGCGCCCGAGACGGTCCGCCGCTACGCGCGGATGGGCGAGCGCGGCGGCTGGCAGCTGTTCGTCATGTACGGCCAGACCGAAGCGACCGCGCGCATGGCCTACCTGCCGCCGGATCTGGCCGAAACGCGCCCAGGCTCGATCGGCAGGCCGATCGACGGAGGCAGCTTCACCATCGCCGACCCGGACGACACGGGTATCGGCGAACTGGTCTACCGCGGCCCGAACGTGATGATGGGTTACGCGCGGACCCCGGACGATCTCGCGCTCGGCCGCACGATCGACGCACTCGCCACCGGCGATCTCGGCCGCCGCACGCCCGACGGGCTCTACGAGATCATCGGACGGCGAAACCGGTTCGTGAAGCCGTTCGGCAAGCGAATCGACCTCGACGACGTCGAACTTCTCTTGTGTCGCAATGGATTCGAAGCAGCCTGCATCGGCGACGACGACGGACTCGACGTCTTCGTGACCGCGCGGGCGGACGGAGCGCACGAGGCGACGTGCGAGAAGACAGGCCTCCCCGCGACGAGCGTTCACGTGCGGCAGCTCGCCCGAATTCCTCGCCTCGCCAACGGAAAGACCGACTATCCTGCACTTCGCCGGCAGGACCTGTCGCGGTCTCCGGCCGTCGCATCCTCGGTCCGCGACGCCTTCGGCAAGATCCTCCACCGCGACCGGATCGCCGCCGACGACACCTTCACCGGCCTGGGCGGGGATTCGCTGAGCTACGTCAAGATGTCGATCACGCTCGGCGCGATCCTCGACCGGCTCCCGCCGTCGTGGCCCACCATGTCCGTTCGCGAGCTGGAAACCCTGCGCAGCCGCACGAGCCGGCTGGCGCGCGTCGACACCAGTGTCGTCCTGCGCGCCGCCGCCATCCTCCTGGTTCTGGGAACGCACATCGGGGTGTTCCACATCCCCGGTGGCGCGCACCTGATGCTGGCGCTGTCTGGCTGGGCGTTCGCCCGGTTCGCCCTCGCCCCGGCAGCGGGCACGAGCGGCCGGCTGCTGCGCAGCGCCGCTGCTATCGCCCTCCCCGCGATGCTCTGGATCGGCTGGCGGGCCACGGTGAACGATACCGTCGGCCCGGCCAACGTCCTGCTGGTCAACACCCTCGCCCGGTTCGCCCCGGCGAAAGGTTATTGGTATCTCGAAGTCCTGGTGCAGCTGCTGCTGATCCTCGCGGCCGTGTTCGCCGTCCCCGCCATCCGCCGGTTCGAACGCCGCCACGGACTCGCGACCGCAGCGGGCGCTCTCGCTGTCGCCCTCCTGGCCGATCTGGGCGCGGCCCACACGGGCTCGTTTCCCGACCTGAGGTTCGTGCTGCCCGGCGCCGCCTGGTTCTTCGCTCTCGGCTGGCTGCTGCAACGCGCGTCGGCTCCGGCAGCCAACATCCTCGCCGTCGCCGCGGTGCTCGCCCTGATCCCGGCGTCTTTCGGCGACCCAAGCCGCGAGGCGATCATCATCGCCGGGCTGCTCCTGCTCATCGCGCTGCCGCAGCTCGCGTTGCCCAGGGCCGTCGTCCGGCCGGTCGGGCTGATCGCCGACGCGTCGCTCTACAGCTACCTGACCCATTACGCCGTGTTCCCGGCCCTGTTGAACCATTTGCCGCCGCTCCTGACCCTCGTGGCGTGCGTAGCCCTGGGGATCGCGGCCCGGCAGGCGGTCATGATCGGCGGGCAGTTCGGGCGTCGGTGGCGACGGGCCGCCATGGCTTGCGCCCCAACGGGAGTGACATCGGTGGAACAGCGCGCCCGAAGGTAGCGTCCGGCGTCGGCTGCCTCAGCGGCCACCGCGGCCTGGTCCGCATTCCCGACGGCGTACGGCCCTTCGACGGCGCACCGCTGCTGTTCACCTGGCTTACCGTGAACCGAGCGTTGCTCACGGCCGACGCCCGGCCCGGCTCGCTCGTCGCCCTACAGGGCATCGGCGGTCTCGGCCACCCGGAATCCAGTACGCCAAGACACTCTGCTATGTCCGCAAGCTCGCCGACGTCGGGTTCCTGCACATGCAGAAGTGCGGCACGGCCACGGTTGTCACGTTCAACGAGGCCTGCCGTACGCGGCCGGCGCCGTCATGGGCCTGCTCGCGCCCCGCCCTTGCTGCCCTGACGACGTCCCGGATGACGTCGCGGTGCGGCCACTTCGCCGAGGGGACTGGGGCCGGCGTATCTACGCCGATGGATTCGGGCTTGGCGAGACCGGGCCGGGTGTGATCCCTCCGCACGAGGAACCTATGTAAGGGTCCGGACATCAGCACGGGCGGTGCGCACCTTTGGGACGGGACCTGCATTACTGTGCCTGCGGGCTGCCGGCCTCGCTGGTATCCGGCGGCTTCTTACGGCCCTAGACGGCCTTGCCTGACGCCAGAACCGCTTCGCGGAGCGGGTCAAGGCTTTGGACCGTCAACCGCCCGATCAGTTTCATCTGGTACAGCGCGCCAGGAAGTTCGTGGCGGCCGTAGAAGGCAGCAGCAGCATCCAACGCGTGCTGGTGCGCGCTCTTGGCCGGTCCGTGGTGAACTGCTCCGGCGATGTTGGCGAAGTAGTTGACCGCGTCTCGGACGGTGATCCAGTTGGCGTTGCTGTACATGATCCGTCTCTTGACGAATTGATCCAACGTGGCGTCGTAAGGCTTGAAGGCAAGGGGAGAGTCGGGAGGGTCTGCCCAGGGTCTGGTTGACACCTCACCTGTGAGGCTGCGGCCTCGCCTGGAAGGATGTCATCGTGCCCAAGCCCTACCCCCGCGAGTTCCGTGACGACGTCGTCGCCGTCGCTCGCCGCGGCGAGACCCCGTTGAAGCAGGTCGCCAAAGACTTCGGGATCTCCGAATCGTGCCTGGCCAACTGGCTGCGCGCGGCCGACGTCGAGGACGGCACCCGGCCCGGAGTGACCCGGGAGGAGTCCGCCGAGCTACGCGAGCTGCGTAAACGCAACCGGCTGCTGGAGCAGGAGAACGAGGTCCTGCGCAAGGCCGCGGCCTACCTGGCGCAGGGCAATCTGCCGGGAAAATAGCCTTCCCGCTCGTCCGTGAACTGGCCGCGGCCGGCGCCCCCGTGCGGGTGCCGGCCGCGGTGACGTGCAGGGTGCTGGGGATCTCCCGGCAGGCCTACTACCAGTGGTGCGCTGCCCCGGTCTGTCAGCGGGACTTCGACGACGCGCATCTGATCAACGCCGCGCTCGAGATCCATGCCGACGATCCGGCCGATGGGTACCGGTTCATCGCTGACGAACTCGCCCGCCGCGGGTTCACTGCCTCGGAGAACCGGGTGTGGCGGATCTGCTCGATGCAGAAGATCTTCTCGCTGCACGCCAGG